>JBATYU010000861.1:0-3315 GCA_049674245.1 Bradyrhizobium sp.
CTGCGGCACTCCATCTGGCGCAACAACGCGGCGATCATGGTTTTGTTGACAGCACCCTTCGATCGCAAAATCAAAACGACAGCGATATTGATCGAGGCTCACCGAGGCGCAATCGGGATAGGGGGGAGCCTCGCGGCTCCTCCCCTCCCACACCACCGGACATACGGGCCCGTATCCGGCGGTTCAGCGGATTATGCGGATTGCGTTGCCGCGACGGAAGCCAAGCCGAGTGAGACAAAGAAGCCGTTTGGCAGAGCAATGGTGAGTGCGGGGCTGTTTGCGAGCCGCCAGGGGCCATGTGGGTTCCCGGCGGTTTGTGCCGCCAGATTCCGGCCGACGCCGCGGCGTCGCAGCTCGGCAAAGCGAGCGGGTCCATACTTCCATTGCTTCCAGGCGATGGCGCGCAACCGCCGCCTGATCCACTCGTCAAGTTTGCGCAACACCGACGGAGTTTGGCAGGAGCCGAAGTAGCCGCGCCATCCGATTAGATAGACTGACAGCTCCTTGACAATCTGCGCGAGGCTTCGACCGCGCGTGCGTCGCGTCAGCTCCCGCACCCTCGCCTTGAAGCGGGTGAGCGCCTGCGGCGCAATGCGACGCCGCGGCTCTGTCCCGCCGGTAAAGCTGAAGCCCAGGAACTTACGAACGCTCGGCTTGGCGACCGCGCTCTTGGCTTTGTTGATCTTGAGCTTGAGACGCTTTTCGAGGAACCTCTCGATGCCGGCTAGCACCCGTTCGCCTGCCCGCTGACTGCGCACGTAGATGTTGCAATCATCGGCATAACGCACAGAGCGGTGGCCGCGCTTCTGAAGCTCCTTGTCCAAGACATCCAGCATCAGGTTCGACAACAGCGGCGAGAGCGGACCGCCTTGCGGCGTGCCCTCCTCCGTCGGACTGACCAACCCTCCCTCCATCACACCCGCGTTCAAGAATCCGCGGATCAGCTTCAGGAGACGCTTGTCAGCAACCCGCTTGGCAACCAGCCCCATCAGGATGTCGTGGTTGACCCGCTCGAAGAACTTCTCCAGGTCGATGTCCACGACGACGGCGTGCCCGGACGCGATATACGCCTGCGCCCGTTCCACCGCCTGATGTGCCGAGCGCCCCGGCCGAAAGCCAAAGCTCGCCTCGGAGAACGTTCCGTCCCAGTCCGCCTGCAGCACCTGCATCACCGCCTGCTGGATGAAGCGGTCGAGCACCGTCGGGATGCCGAGCGGCCGCAGGCCGCCTGATGCCTTCGGTATCTCCACCCGCCGCACCGGCTGTGGTTTGTAGGTGCCGTCAAGTAACCGGGCTCGGATCGTGGGCCAGTGCTCCTTCAGGTAGCCCGGCAGTTCGCCGACGGTCATCCCGTCGACGCCCGCCGCGCCTTTGTTGCGCTTCACTTGCGCCAGCGCTTTCTTCAGGTTCTCACGCTCGACCACTGCTTCCATCGACGGCCCTGCGACCGCCGGGTGTTCAAGACTGGCCTTCGCCGCGCTGGCTTCGGTCTCTCGAGCGGCGGCGCTTTGGGCTTCACCCTCCGCTCCGGTGCCCGAGTTCAGCTCGATCTGATTCTTCTGCCGCATGGCTCGCGCGAGATAGACCGCTCTACTAACCACTTCCACTGTTCGGGCCTTCGGCGGCGCGCTGCCGCCTACTTTGCCCTCTGCTGACTTCTGCGCTGCGGTCAGGCCGCCTTGCGACGGCCTCAGTCCTGTTGCCAAGACACAGCGCAGACCTCCCGAGGTAAGACCGACAACCTTCGCCGCACGCCCGCCGGATTTACCACCCCGACCCTCGATGACCGTGGACTTCGCGATCACATGCTCGCTCGTCCGGTCGGGTAGGCCTCGTTATCCGGTTCTTGTCCATCGGGCCGCGGATTTGCTCCACGCTTTCTTCAGACCCCACCTCGCGATGACGCCCTTGCGCTTCGCTAATCCTTCGCCGTCATCAGGCTGGATAGAGGACTTCCACCTCCAAGCTGTCGTTCATACTCGGCACACATGAAAAAGCCGCCCGGGCATGACGCCAGGCGGCCTCTTTTGCGACTGCCGGTTTCCCAGTTCCGCCGCTGCCATCAACAACGGGCGTGCGGCGCGAAGGTTCCACCTGCAAGGCAAAACCCGCCGGCGGCACCGGCGGCCCTATCGACACCCGCGATTTGAAGCCAGGACAGTGAGCAAAACTGAACAGCGGCGGCGAGCTGGATGTGATTGGCTGTAGCCGAACGTCGCGGGCCGCTACCGTTTCCCCTAGATGGCCCCAGCTTCGTCCCCCCAACTGGGGCCGTTTCGTCGGGGAAGCGGACCCTTAAGCGACCACGCGCGTTGAAGCCTTGAGACCGGGGCGACGACAAACGCGGAGCTTTGGTTATGAGCGGTATTCCTCTTCACATACAAAGAAGGTTCGAGCAGCGGTGGGCCGCTAAACTTACCTCGTCGGGTGCATCGGCCGCGCCCAAAAGCATCGACTTGAAAGGCACCGTCAACAGCTTGCCGCGCCCCACAAGAGCAAAAGAAAAGCCCGCTGAGTTGAGTAAGCGGGCCTAGTCAGTATTCAAACCGGCAGGCTCGACAGCGCTGACCTGAGCCCGCAAATCCTGTTTAGGTCAGGTCCGCTCGCCCTTTGGCGTTGCCGTCTGTAAGCGCATCGAGGAACTGTCATGTCAGATAATGAGTGCGATTGGGATTTCAGCGGTCGAGACGACGCCAAGGCGGAGATCCGCGCCGCGGTCCGCTATTTGCTTCATGGTGCTGCAGGTACCGATCGCGATGTCGTTGCGCTGGAAGTTATGGAAATTATGCGCCAGGTCGGCTTGCCACCGCCTGAGCAGCGCAATCCGCTGGACGACGGTATGCCTGGTGGTTAGGTGCGGGACCGAGGCGCGTACCCTCGATGCCCGTTTGCCGAGTCCAGGAAGGCCCGCTGGAGCGTGTTCCGGCCGCGGGCTGTCAGGGTGCGGGAGCTTCTGAAAACGATCGAGCCGCCCCGTGCGCTAGGGTGGATCCGGTCAGATCCGTTGCCGGGTTCGCCATCGCATTTGCCTGATCCTTCGTCTCGACATTGTTGCTTCGCTCACGGCCAGACGATCCCGATGATCACCATCAGGCACACCAGCGCGCCGAATAGGAAAAAGATCATGTCGCGGGTCATTCGGCTGCCTCGTGCGTGGGCATGTTAATTCTCTCGTCCTCATTTGAGGCGGCGGGAATTAACACGGCCGATTTCGCAGCCTCGCGGAACTCCCCTTTGGCCACCCTGGAGGCGTCAGGCTACGCTTCTGCCCCCGCTGCGGCATTTCTCTTTCGGATGATATTCACAGGTTTGAGG
>JBATYU010000862.1:0-3090 GCA_049674245.1 Bradyrhizobium sp.
ATCGAAAGGCTGGCGCCACAACTGCTGATAGGAATCGATGAAGTTGGCGGCGATATCGCGCGGCTCCTGCCCGACCTTCGCCCTTGCGGTCGGCTTGCCGACGTCGCGCGGCACCGGCGTCACATCATAGATCATGTTGGTAAGGGCCGCACCTGCGCCGCCATCGATGCAGGCGTGGTGCATCTTGGAATAGAGCCCGATCTCGTTGTCCTTCATGCCTTCGAAGACATAGAACTCCCACAGCGGTCGAGCGCGGTTGAGGAGCTTGGCATGCATCCAGCCGACGAGGCGCTCCAGCGTCGCGCGGTCGTGCGGCGCCGGCAGGCTGCCGCGGAAGATATGGCGGTCGATGTCGAACTGGTCGTCCTCGACCCAGGAGGGATGATCGATGTCGAGCGGCGCCTTCTCCAGGCGCGCTTTCAGGATCGGCGCAAGGTGCAGCCGCGAGGCGATCATCGCCTTGAAGTCTTCGAAGAAGTCACCCTGGTAGTCGTCGGGCAGGCGGAAGATTGCCATGCTGCCGACATGCATCGGCATTTCCGGCGTTTCCAGGTACAAAAACGATGCGTCCAGCGAGGACAGTTTTTTGCCGTCACTCATGTTTTTCCTCCCGAAGAAATCACGCGGCGTATGAATGACGCTTCTTGCGTTCAAGCCGATTGTGCATGTTCTGCAGGGGCATACGCAATGGCAAATGGCCCGGATCGGTCAAATTGCATGAATCGGCCCTCCGCCAAAGCGAGCCGGTCGGCGAGCGCCCAGAGCGCCGCCGCATTTACGCCCAATCCCACATGGCTCGCGAAGCGCACCTCGATATTCTCGGCGGTATCGGACGGCCGCAGCACGCAGGTTCGCCAGTTCACGATGCCGTCGCTCTTCGAATAGATCGATGTGACGGGGACCGGCAGGTCGCCCGCGATCGCCTGTTGAAGCCCGGAAGTTTCTTCAATCGTTTCGCCCGACAGCGCCTCGTAAAGCCGCGTCGCATTGGTCGCCCGCACGTCGTCGGCAAAAGGACTTCCCAGGGTCACGACGCATCGAACCATGTCAGGGGCCTGCAGCGCGAGGTGGCGTGCATAGATGCCGCCAAGGCTCCACCCGACGACTGAGATCTTGCGGCCGGCTTCGGCATGAATTTCCTTGAGCCGATCAAGCAGCGCGCTTTGCATGCGCGCAACGCCGCCGGTATTGCGGCCCATCCGCCATGCATGGGTGTCGTAACCAAGCTCTTTCAGATATCGCCGCATCGGCGCCATCGACAGGTCGCTAGCAAGAAATCCCGGCAGCGTAAGCACCGGATGACCGTCGCCGATCGGCGCGCACATCAACAGCGGTGACAGCAACAGGCTGGTGTTGAACTCGAAGATTCCCCTTGCCTCGGCCAACAGCAGGCCGAGACCCGGCGGACGAAGCCGGCCTTTCGCGGGCGCATCATCGCGGTTGGTGGGCATTATTTCTTCTTGTCGTTGCCGCGCATGCCGCCGAGGCCGGCCATCGTCACGAACATCTCCTGGAATCGCTCGGCAAGTTTCGGATCGAAGGTGAACCAGCTTTGAATCAACGCTTCCGGTGAAATCTTCTCGATGTTGGCCATCACCTGCTGCTGCAGCCGCTCCATCACCGCCGTCTGCATCGGCGCTACATCCGGAAGCCCGAAGAACTGGCGGGCTTCAACGGGCGTGCAGTCTATCTCGACGTTAATCTTCATATCCGCTCCTGATCGCGTTTGACGGCTGCTCCCATAACACCGCGAGTTGGAGCGCGACGCAAGCGACCTGACGCTACAAGCTAGCCGCTTGTGGTTCCGTCGCCGGATATGGTCAACCAAAACGTTCGACCGCAAACGGCGCAGGATCGGCGAACGGGGTCTCGCCGGTCATCATCTCCGCCAACAGACGGCCGGTCGCAGCGCCCAGCGTCAGGCCGTGGTGCTGATGGCCGAAATCGAACCACAGCCCGGCATGGCGGGGCGCCCTGCCGATCACCGGCAGCATGTCGGGCAGGCATGGCCGCGCGCCCATCCACGGCCTTGCATCGAGGGCGTCGCCGAGCGGAAACAGCGCCTGCGCGCGCGGCAGCGCCCGCTGCAGCTGAATCGGCGTCGGCGGGGCGTCGCGGCGGGCAAACTCCACACCCGTGGTGAGGCGAATGCCGCTGTTCATCGGCGCCAGCACAAAACCCTGATCGGCGTCCAGCACCGGATGGTTGAGGACGGCATTGCCGCGCGCAGCCAGATGCAGGTGGTAGCCGCGCTTGACGCTGAGCGGAATCGAGTAGCCGAGCCGATCGAACACCAGATCGGACCACGGTCCGAGCGCCACCACGGCTTCGCGCGCCGTCACCGCACCTTGATCGACACTGACGCGCCAGCCGCCGGTTGACTGTTCGAGCGTTCTTGCATCGCCTGCGAGGAAGCGGCCGCCCTTGCGCCTGAACAGCGCAGCATAGGCCTTGGCCAATCCGCCGGGGTCGGGAACGAATCCGGGCTCGGTAAAATGGATCGCGCCTTTGAATTCTCCGGCAAGATGCGGCTCGCGCAGCTTGATCGCCGCATCGTCGAGCACCTCGCCGACGACGCCGAATTGTTTCGCCCGTTCGAAATCGCTCAAGGCTTTTGCGAGCGTTGCATCGGAGCGATACATTTTGATCCAGCCGGTCCGCCGCAACAGTTCGCCCACGCAGGCCTCCGCGATCAATTCTTCATGCTCGATCAGGCTGCGCCGGATCAGCGGCAGTGCAGCCATCATGCTTTGCCGTGCCCGCTCCGGCGAGGACGCCAGGAAATAGCGCACCAGCCATGGCAGGAAGAGCGGCAGATCAGCGAGGCTGTAGCGCACCTGGGGGCTGCGGTTTTGCGCGTAGCGCAGGATCTCGCCGAAGTTGCGGGGAAACATATAGGGGAAGACCGAGGCGCATTCGATCATGCCGGCGTTGCCGAAGCTTGTGCCTTGGCCGGCGAGCTCCTGCCGATCGACCAGGATGACGTCGCGCCCTCGCTTCTGCAGATGCAAGGCGGCGCCGACGCCGACCATGCCTGCACCCAGTACGAGAACGTCGGCCTTGAGTTCCGTCATTCGGCACTCCGAAAGT
>JBATYU010000863.1:0-2117 GCA_049674245.1 Bradyrhizobium sp.
TCCGCGACGACGGCGAGGCCGGCGAATGGCAGGACTGGCTGGTCGACAATTCGCCGAACCAGGAAGTCATGATGGCCGAGCACGAGGAGTTCGATCACCGCCGCGAGGCGCTGAGCGGCGCCATCGGCGTGCTCAACCCCAGGGAACGCCGCATCTTCGAGGCGCGGCGTTTGGCGGACGAGCCGATGACGTTGGAAGACCTCGCCGCGGAATTCGGCGTGTCGCGCGAGCGCGTGCGGCAGATCGAGGTCCGCGCCTTCGAGAAGGTGCAGTCGGCGGTAAAGGGCACTATCGCGCGGCAGGAAGCTGCCGCGCTGGAGGCCGCGCATTAATTCTGGCTGATCAACTAATGACGAGAAAAAGCCGGCGGCAACGCCGGCTTTTTGTTTGGGCGGATCGCTTCACCAAGCGCTGTCGCCCCCGTTTTCGCTGGATGGCGCAGCCGAGTTGAGAGACCGGAATCACTCTCGGGATTCGCGCGCATGAAATACCCGCAACATGACAAGACGCGCGCCATCGAATCGATATTGAAACACGTAGGCCGCGCCGAGAACCTGCAATACGATCTGGCGATACTCTTCTCGACCCGCGATCGGCCGCCCGAGCCGCGGATGTTGCGATAACACCTGTACCTTGTCGATGATCTCGGCGGCAACAATTGGCGCGAGTGACGGATGCTCTCGGCTGAGAAATTCGGCAAATCGATCAAGGTCGGCGAGAGCCTCGTCCGACCATTCAAGCTTCATCGATCGCGCCAGTTCCGGAATGCCGGCGTACCCCAAGTTTGGAGCCACCGTACGACATCCCCGCCCGCAGCAACCGAGCCTTGCGCCTCAAACGCCTTCCAGCGACGATCCAGTTCAGCGACGTCATCGCCGTCCGCCTGGGCAGGACCGGCCTCATGCATGACCAACTCCGCGACCAATTGTGGCACGCTCACGCCGAGTTCGGCGGCGCGCTGTTTCAGCACGGTCGCGGTGTCGTCATCGACTTCGATCGTCTGGGTCTTCATCGCTAGAAGCATAGCAGAAAACGCGGTTCTGATCCAAGGCTGTCGCGACGAACAATTACTCCCCCCACTGCCGCGCCATGGTCGCGAGCGCGCAGCCTTCGCAATAGCGCGCGTCCTTGAAGTCGATCCAGTTATGCGCATAGACGTGGTCGAGCGGGATGCCGTAGCGCGCCCGCAACACCTTGACCAGGATCCGCCACGCCGCAATCTGCGCGTCGGTCGCCCCGCGCGTGACGTCGGGATAGTTGCCGGAAAATTCCACGCCGATCGAGGTGTCCTTGTTCACCTGATGATAGGTCTTGCTGTTGTCGACATATCTGTTGTCGTTGCGATCTGCGCCGTCGGTATGGGTGGGCACGAGATGGTCGGCCACCGCCCAATAGACCGTGCCGTCGGTCTCGACCCAGACCATGACGCCGCGCCGCGTCGGGTTCTTGGACTGCTCGGCGGCCCCGCCGCGCGCGGAGCCCGCCGGCCCCTCGGTCTGGTGCACGATGATGTTCTTCCAGGGATGGGCTCTTGCGACATCGCCCCAGGGCGCGAGCCAGACCATCTTCAAGCCGGGGATATCCGGCATGCCGGATGATCTTGCGATTGCCGCGATGTCTTGGGTTTGCGCGGACGCTGAAACAGAGAACGCGACGGCACACGCCATCGCCAGCCAGCGGAAATGCATCACTATCGAGGTCCCCATGGACCCCTCACTAGCACAGCTTTTTCAGGAAAACGCGATGTTGGGCGAGCTGGCGCAAGCCGTCGGCCGCGGCCGGCATTTCTTCGGCTTCGGGCACGAGCGGCGCCGCAGGATCGTAAACCGCGTAGCGGTTCTTGCCTTGCTTCTTGGCGGCATAAAGCGCGTGGTCGGCGGCGGCGATCAGCCGGTCGGGGAACGCCCCCGTCTCCCTCGTCCACTGCGCGACGCCGATCGACACCGCGATCGGGATTTCGCTGCCGACGCAGGCCTCCGCGTCGGTGCGGCACACTTCCAGCACCCGGCGCGCGATCATCGCGCCCTCGCGCAGCGTCGAAGACGGCAACACGATGCAGAACTCGTCGCCGCCGGTGCGCGCCAGCATGTCGCCGGCGCGTAGCCGCGTCTGCGCCA
>JBATYU010000864.1:0-7833 GCA_049674245.1 Bradyrhizobium sp.
AAGGGGTAATGGAGCATACGTCGCGGAATGACGCGGCTTTCTCAACTAAAAACGAATTTAGCCTTCTGAAGACGCGCGGGCGAATCCTAAATCACTGTTTAGTGGCGCACGTAGCTCGACAATCCTAAATCACGTTCAGAGCAGCCACGCCTTTCTCTCTGGGCGACATCATGCGGCTGCCGAGCGGACGGCGCGCGGCCCGCGCCTTACGCCCCCGAGTGATGCGGGTGCGCGCCGTCCTTTTCAAAAATGAACTGCGCAAGCGCACCGGACGCGCAGTTGACCTGGTGCCACGAGAACTTCGTCCGCACAATTTTCGCGGGGTTTGATTAGTTCTCCATGAAGCTTCCTGATTTTATCCGCACCACAACTTTCCGCTGGACCGCCGGTGCGTTCGCGGTGTGCATCGTGTTGTTCTCCGCCTTCGTTTACTGGGCGGCCGCCGACTATATGCTGGCGAAGACGGATGCTGCCCTTAGCGAGGAAAGTCTCGCTATCGCCGCGGATTCTCCGGATCGACAGTTGGACGCCATCGATGATCGATTGCGCCAAGACCCGCGCCGCATCAAGCTGACGGGCCTGTTTGATCGGGATGGGCATCGAATCACGGGCAACTTGAAAGGCCTGCCACGGGGCCTGAAGATCGACGCGCCGGTTCAGGGCGTCGTGGCAGTCCGGTTCGACCCAAATGGCGCCGAAGAAACGACCGTTCGCGCCATCGCGCGCAGCCTGCCGGACGGCAATGTGCTTGTCATTGCCCGCAATGTGGCCGAATTGAAGCAGTTTGCCGAGGTTGTGGCGCGAGCTTTGATGTTGGGCTTGCCCTTCGCCCTGGGCTTCGGCCTCTTGATCGGCATGGTCCTCAGCGTTCGAGCCCAGAAGCATGTGAACGAATTCAACTCCCTGGTCCGCGGTATTGTCGCCGGTGATTTGCGACAGCGCCTGCCCACCGAGGGCCTTGACCACCCCTTCGACAAGCTTGCTGAAACCGCAAACCGCATGCTGGACGAGATCGAGACTCTGGTGCGAGAGATGGCAGCGGTCGGCAATGAAATCGCTCACGACCTGCGCACACCGCTCACCCGGGTGCGTCTCGCTCTCGAACGCGGGCGCGCAAATGCCAAAACGCTGGAGGAATTGCGGACCGTCACAGACCGGGCGATCGGCAACGCTGACCAGGCATTGGCGATCATAACCAAACTCCTGCGCATCGCAGAGATCGAACATGGCGGCCGCCTCAACGGGCTCGACAACGTTGTGCTGGCAGACCTCATCAGAGAAGTTGGCGATCTATATGAACCGATCGCGAACGACAGGCATATCGCGCTGCGCGTCATATCGAAAGACGATGCAACGGTGCGCGGCAACCGCGACCTGCTGCTTGAGGCAATCGCCAACTTGGTGGACAACGCCGTGAAGTTCACGCCTGATGGTGGGCACGTAGAACTCACCCTGGTCCAGGGCAAGAACGAAAGCATCGTTCGCGTCTCTGACTCTGGACCCGGCATCCGGGAAAATGAACGCCAGGCAGTCACGCGGCGTTTCTACCGTTCGGACAAGAGCCGAACCACCTTGGGAGTTGGCCTTGGACTGAACCTGGTCTCGGCGGTCGTCAAGCTGCACGGCTTCCGCCTCACGATAGCCACCGGTCCGGGTTGCGTGGCTGAGATAGCGTGCGCACTTGCCACCGTTTGAGGCCCAGCCGCTGATCTTGCGCTCGCTTACTTTTGGTTCGAGTGCGCCTGACTGAAAGAAAATTTAATAGAGACGGCAGACGAGAATTCCCATCTCAAGGCCATCGCGACGTCGGCGTTTGTCTTGCTGAGACGCGCCGACATCTGAAGGTCCTGTGGCGGAACGTCCGCCAATCCCAATGGAGAAATGTCATGCGAGGACGATTGATAATGATCTTGGCAAGCGCGCTGCTCGCCGGCAGCCTTGTTGCCACCGGTGCACAAGCCCGCGGCGGCGGCGGTGGCGGCGGACACGGTGGTGGCGGCTTTGGCGGAGGTCACATGGGTGGCTTTGGCGGCGGTCACGTCGGTGGCTTCGGTGGTGGCCACATCGGTGGCTTTGGCGGTGGCCACATCGGCGGTTTCGGCGGAGGCCACGTGGGAGGTTTTGGCGGAGCCCACATCGGTGGCATCGGCCGAGGTCACATCGCTGGTCTCGGCCGGGATCACTTCGGCGTCGGAAGACGTCATTTCCTCGGAGGTGGCTATTACGACTACGGCCTCGATTGCCCGTATTACCCGTATTACACGTCCGACACTTTGCCGTACAACTGCACCTACTGAATGTTAGGCCGATCCGAAAGCCGCCGACGCGCGGCTTTCGCGGCTTCAATGGGCTCACCTGGAAAGCTGGCGAACAACGCCGGCGCGTCCCGGTGGGCCCAACTCATTTCGACAGCATGCAAGGTCTGCTCACCCAAGCAACGCCAATTCGACGGTCAACCCCGATTGAATTCGAATTTAATGTCCTAAACCCCAATTTAATGGCTCCCCCGCTTCCCACGGCTATCCTCTGGCCATCCGCTCGAGTTTCGAACGGCCGAAGACATCCTGGTTTTCAAGACGGAGCGACTGATATGGGCATTGAGGGACAATTCGCAGGCCTCGCAGTTCGAACCCGGCGTCAGCCGGCATTTGTCAGAGATGGACGCGGCAAAGGCTATCTCTCCGAGATCGGGCGTTTCGCGATGCTCGAAAGGGACCAGGAGTATCAGCTCGCCAAGCGTTGGCGCGAGCACGGTGACCGCGATGCTGCGGACCAACTTGTCGCAAGTCATCTGCGTCTCGCCGCCAAAATCGCCATGGGCTACCGCGGCTACGGACTTCCCGTTTCAGAAATGATCTCCGAAGGCAACGTCGGCCTGATGCAGGCATTGAACCGGTTTGAGCCCGAAAAAGGCTTTCGCTTCGCCACCTACGCGATGTGGTGGATCCGGGCCTGCATACAGGATTACGTTCTGCGTTCGTGGTCACTTGTGAAGATCGGCACCACCACAAACCAGAAGAGACTTTTCTTCAAACTGCGCTCGGCGAAAAGCAAGATCGCTGCACTCGAAAGCGGCGACCTGCATCCCGATCAGGTAGCTTTGATCGCACAGAGCTTTGATGTCACGGACCAGGATGTCGTCGACATGAATCGGCGCCTCGGCGGTGACAAATCGATCAATGCGCCGATTCGTGATGACGGCGAAGCTGGAGAATGGCAGGACTATCTCGTTGATCAGTCGCCCTCGCCGGAGGCCATCGTCGTCGAACAGGACGAGACGGAACGCCAACGCAAGGCACTGATCGCCGCGATCGACGTACTGGACGATCGCGAACGTCGCATCTTCGAGGCACGACTCTTGGCCGACGAACCACTAACGCTCGAGGAGCTCGCGATAAGGTTCAATGTATCGCGCGAACGCATCCGGCAAATCGAGGCGCGCGCGTTCGAGAAGGTACGGAAAGCCGCGAAGGCCCGCGCAATACCAGTGCCGGCGACGGCCTCGCTCATCTGATCGGCATCCTATCTGCAGATCGCGTTTACCGCCCCGGGCTGTTGAACCACCGACGGGCCTGCACAAATGCCACGCAAAAGCCAGGCGCGCGCGCAATCGAACACTGCGCTTTGACCAACTTCTGTTCGCAAGGACGAATTCGAGTTCGGGTCACGTAACTGGATTTACGTCGAGATGCGACGCCATCGGCGTCACGACAATAAACTCGTATTTAGTTGAACAGGCCGAGCGAGCCGTCCACCTTCCGGCGAAGAGAACTGAAATAGCAAAAGAGACAGCTATCTTGCGCGTAAACTCGGGAGCAATTCCATGCGTGTCCTTCTCGCTACATCGATCCTCGCGAGCATTCTGATTTCAAACAGCATCACTGCCGAGGCTGGCCCACTCGAAACGGCTCCCCCGCCTGCTGCTGCAGCGCCGATGGTTCACGTTCAGCCGCGAGCCGAAGATTTCAGTCCACATTCTCCAGCGAACCGAGCTGAGCAAAGAAGGCTTTCGAGGTTCGACGCAAGACAGCAGAAGCGTGACGAGACGCTGGACAAGAAATTGAGTATCTGCGGCTGCTGAGTTTTTCCAACGCTTGATGTACAGCCACCTGAGGGACTGACCGATGTCCGATAGCCTCGCCGCTCACCAACTCGCCGCGTCCTTTGCCAAAGCATCCCCTAGCGCGAGGCTGCCGTGATCAGAATTGCAAAAATCGCAATGATCGTTCCAATGCTCTTGGTCGGGAACATTGCCATGGCGCAAGTTGACGGACAATTTGACGGAACGGTTACCCCGACGCCCATGGTTGGTGCGACCTCGCCGCTTGGCATCGCGACGGGCTCGGCGGGTTCTCCGACCGGAATCCCGCTCGGCTCTACCGAAATCAATTCTTCCGGTGTCAGTCCACTGCCGACCGGCGTAACCGGCACGATCACGATTCCAACCACCACGACCAGCACGGCATGTCCCACGGTAGCGACTTCGCCTTCGGAAATGTTCGGCTCGATCGCAAGCTTCGATGGTGGCGGGATGTCGCCCGGGACCGCAGCGCCCGCCACCGCGGCGAATTCGGGCACAACGGCGACCACAGCGACGTCGGCGACATCGACGTCGGCGACAACATCGGTGACGTCGGAAATGCCGGTAGCCTCGGGATCCCAAGGAACGCTGGACACATCAGGAATGTCGGGAATGTGCGGCTCCGGCTCAAGCAGCCTTGCTGCATCGTCCGCGCCAACATCGACCGCGCCCACCGCGCCAGGCGGCGGCGCTCGCACCGGAATTCCATTCGGATCATTCGAGATCGCCAATCTCGGCGTTGGTTCAACACCGCCAGTGCCGCTGCCGAGCGTGTTGCCCACGGTGAGCCCAGCGGGGCTGTCTCCGCTGGCGCCAACGATGCCCACGCTTTCACCGACGACCTTACCCACGACGGCGTCGACCAATCCGGCGTGCACGAGCGGCACGACCCCCGGGATCGGAAGTTTCGCCGGCGCCGGCAACGCCGGGATCACCGGCACGTCGGCCACGGCGCGGTTGTTGAGACAATTCATCATTTGTCAGCGGTGATGAAAATGAAAGTCATCGCTTCCGCTACCTTGTCGACTGCGGTGCGTTGCGGCCGCCCGCCCGCATATTCCTTCCGCTCGAATAGGGGATCCCCGATGAGATCATTGTTGATAGTCGTGACGGCCTTGTTGTGCAGCGGCCCGGCATTCGCCCAGGTCGGGACGGTTATGCCACCGCTCGGCGTCACCTCTTCGCTCGGAACGGATCCCAGCGCGCCGGTCGGCACGAACGGTTTGGCGCCGGGCGCATCAACTCCAGTCAATCCGGTGCCCAACGGCGTCACCGGCACGATTGCCGTTCCAAGCACAAGCAGCGGCGCGGGGGCTTGTTCGACTTTGGCGACTTCGCCAACAGGAACGTTCGGATCGCCCTCGACCTACGACGGCGGCGGAATGGCAATGGCAACCGGAACGACGACGCCCGCCGCCGCGGCGACATCGGGAGGGGGAATATCGAATTCGACGGCAATCTCGGCGACATCGGGACTGTCGACATCCTCAGGAATGACGGAGACGTCGGGATTGACCGGAATGTGCGGCTCCGGGTCGAGCAGCATTGCTGCATCCTCGAGCCCGACGTCAACGTCACCCACCACGACGAGCGGCGCCACTCGCGCGGGAATTCCGATGGGATCTACCGAGATCGGCAATCTCGGCGTGAGCGCCGCGACAGTGGTACCGACACCAAGCGTATCGCCCGTTGTCGGCACCGTGGGGCCGAGTTCGCCGGTACCGACGATGCCAACCGTCTCACCAGCGACGGGCACCACCACCCCGTGAAACATCTGCAAGCGAGAGCGGTCATGAAAAAGAAAGTCGTTGTCCCTGCTGCCCTGTTGATTACGGCGCTGGCGGCCGGCGGTCTGTTGTACTTCACGCATATCCACGCGTTGGAGAAGGCCGATGCTACGCCTGCTCCGCCAGCCCCGGCGCCGATCGTCGCCGGGACGGTCGCCCAGCACGACGTGCCGATCTATCTTACCGGTGTCGGCACGGTGATTGCGTACAACACTGACGTCGTGCGTGCGCAAATCCAGGGGCAAATCATCAGCATCAACTTTACTGAGGGCCAGACCGTGCATGCCGGCGACCTGCTCGCGCAGATCGACCCGCGTCCCTATCAGGCCTTGATCGACCAGTACACTGGAAACCTGGAACGCGATCAGGCCCAGCTCAAGAATGCCCAGGCCAATCTGACCCGCTACACCCAATTGGGAAACAAGGGCTGGGCCACTCCGCAATTGATCGAGACCCAGCAAGCGCAAGTGGGCGAGCTGCAGGCGGCTATCAAGACCGACAATGCGCTGATTGACTCCGCGAAGGTGCAGCTCAGCTACACGCGCCTGACGTCACCGATCGACGGCGTGGTCGGTATTCGTCAGATCGACGTCGGCAACATCATCAGCCCGTCAAATACGAACGGCCTAGTCGTCGTCACGCAACTCAATCCGATTTCACTGATCTTCACTCTTCCGGAGACGAGTTTGCCGCAGATTCAGCAGCAACAGCAAAAGACCAAGACGCCGCTGAAGGTTATCGCCTACAACCAGGATAACACGATGAAGCTGGATGAAGGGAAGCTCGGCCTCGTCAACAACGAGATCCTGCAGACGACCGGCTCGATCCAGCTCAAAGCGAACTTTGACAACAAGTCGAACAAGCTCTGGCCGGGCGAACTCGTCAACGCGCGGCTGCTCCTCGATGTCAGGCATAACGGCCTGACCGTTCCCGCCGCGGTCGTGCAGCAGGGTTCGAAGGGACCCTACGCTTATGTCGTCAATCCCGACAGCACGGTCTCGATCCGCCCGATCAAGGTCGCGCAAATCAGCGACGGCCAGGCGCTGATTGAATCCGGGCTCGAGGCCAACGAGCAGGTCGTGGTCGACGGACAATACAAGCTGCAGCCGGGCACGCACGTCACGCTGCTGCACGGTCGGGCGGCACAGGAAGCGGCCGCGCAGGACGCGTTGCAGGCGCCGATCCCATGAACATATCCGCACCATTCATCCAACGGCCTATCGCGACCGCTCTGTTGATGGTGGGGTTGTTGGTGGGCGGTCTTGTCGCCTATCCGCTGCTGCCGGTGGCGTCGCTGCCGAACGTCAACTATCCGACGCTCACCGTCACGGCGCAACTGCCGGGCGCCGACCCGCAGACCATGGCATCTACGGTGGCTTCTCCGCTCGAACTGCAGTTCGGCGAGATCCCCGGCCTCACCCAGATGACGTCGTCGAGTGCGCTCGGCTATGTCCAGATCACGCTGCAGTTCGATTTGAACCGTCCCATCGATGGGACGGTCAGCGACACGCTGTCGGCGATCAATGCGGCGACGGCGTACCTGCCGAAGAACCTGCCGTATCCTCCACTGATCCGGAAGGTCAATCCGGCTGAAACGCCGATCCTGGTGCTCGGGATCACGTCAGACAGCCTGCCGCTGACCGTTGTCGACGCCTATGCGCAAAATATTTTGCTGCAAAAGATCTCGCAGATATCCGGGGTCGGACTGGTCGGCATCGGAGGTACGCAGCAGCCGACCGTCCGCGTACAGGTCGATCCGGAGGCGCTGGCGGCGCGCGGCATCAATCTCGAGGACGTGCGCACCGTGCTCGGCCAGGCCAATGTCGACCTTCCGAAGGGCACGCTCAACAGCCCGCGCCAGACCTACACGCTCAACACCAACGATCAGCTGTTCCAACCCGACAAATACGACAACCTCATCATCGCCTATCGCAACGGCTCACCGGTCCGCATCCGCGATATCGG
>JBATYU010000865.1:0-1523 GCA_049674245.1 Bradyrhizobium sp.
GACCTTGATGAGGCGCAAGCTTGACGCCGCTTTCATCCGGTCGGAAGAGCATATGGAGGATTTGATCTACAGGCGCGTGCGTACGGACCCGCTGGTTTTTGTTTTTCCGAGCGATCACCGCCTGGCGTCGTATGCAGCGGTCGCGCCACAAGAGATCGCCAAGGAAGCTTTCTTGCTTCCGTCCAAGGCCGCCCCTGCGGTGCGCCGTGTCGTCCTGGAGTATTTCAGCCGGGCCGGCATCGACCTCAAACCGGAGCATGAAGTGCACAATGTCGTCCATGCCATATCGATGATCACGTCGACGCGCGCGGTCATGCTGTTGCCGGCTTACACAAAACGGTATCTGCCGGAATCGATAGCCACGCGCCCGGTGAAGGGAGAGGTGCCCACGCTCGACCTGGTCCTCGCTTACCACAAGGCAAACAAGTCGCCGATCCTGAAGCTGCTGCTTTCCAGAGTTGGTAAGCTTGCCGGGGCTTCCTAAGTGTGTCGGATCTCTTCGATCAGCCAGTCCCGGAAAGCCACCAGCGCCGGGTTGGATTCCGAAGCGATCGTGGGTGGGCGGCCCTGTAGCATCGCAACTAAAGCAAGCCGACAGCCGAAGGAGATGCGGCGCGAACCATCACCGAGGGGCAACCTTCTTCGTTCCCGCGGGGCGGGTCCGGGTACGAACGTCGGCCGCCTGCCTCAGGAATTCAAACAACTATCGTCATCTGATTCCTTATCTCCTGGGCGGTTCAACCCGCTCAACAGTGCGACGATCTACTCAGGCGATGCGAGTGGCTACAACGACTATCCGATGCTGGATACGTGGAAGGGCCGCGCTTGAGAAGCGTATGCCCGCGCCCGCTACCGCGGTCACCGAACGGTTAGATGGTCGCCAGCGGGTGCGCTGCGTTGCGAAGGGCTTGGGGCGTGGCACCGAAGGTGCGAAGGAAACTGCG
Organism: Bradyrhizobium sp.; assembly: GCA_049674245.1. GTDB lineage: Bacteria > Pseudomonadota > Alphaproteobacteria > Rhizobiales > Xanthobacteraceae > Bradyrhizobium. Next base: position 945 of record JBATYU010000865.1, read on the forward strand.
CCGCATTCGTTCACGATCGCCGAACCCCGTCTCGCGAGCAATTTCCTCGATTGGCAGCCGGCCTTGCTCGAGCATGAACCTGGCCGCCTCGAGGCGCAGGTTTTCAATTGCCTTTGCCGGAGAGAGGCCGGTCTCCGTCCGGAACACGCGACTAAATTGTCGAGGGCTTAGTCGGGCAGCGTCGGCCAACAGCTCCACCGTCAGCGGTTCGCGAAGATTCTGCTTTGCGAAGGCCAGCGCAATTTGAACGCGATCGGATTTGGCATCGAGCTGCAGCATTGCGGAATGCTGCGATTGACCGCCGGCGCGGCGATGATGCACGACAAGCAGCCTCGCGGTGCGTTGCGCTGCCGGCTGGCCCAAGTCGCGTTCAATGAGACCGAGCGCGAGATCAATCCCAGCCGTCATCCCAGCCGACGTCCACACGGGCCCGTCTGCAATGAAGATCCGATCCATTTCGACGGTAATCTTGGGGAATCGCCTGCCAAGTTCCTCGGCACGCGACCAGTGCGTGGTCGCGCGTCGGCCGTCCAGAATTCCTGCTTCCGCCAGTGTGAACGCTGCTATGCAGACTGAGGT
>JBATYU010000866.1:0-9773 GCA_049674245.1 Bradyrhizobium sp.
AGTCAGAGTAGTTGAGTCATGGTTGTGTCGCGTCGCGGGGCGTCTGCAAGGGCGCCCCGCACTAAATTCGAGTCCCCAAGAGATCAAAGAGAGCACCGCATCATCGTCGGCGATTGCGTCGCCGAGATGTCGAAACTAGAGGCCAGCTCCGTCGATCTGGTGTTCGCAGACCCGCCTTACAATTTGCAGCTCAAGGGCGACCTCAAGCGCCCCGATGAATCCCACGTCGATGCCGTCAACGACGACTGGGACAAGTTTTCCTCCTTCGCGGCCTATGACGATTTCACCCGCGCCTGGCTGCTCGCCTGCCGTCGCGTCATGAAACCGTCGGCGACCTTGTGGGTGATCGGCTCCTACCACAATATTTTCCGCGTCGGCGCCATCATGCAGGATCTCGGCTTCTGGGTGCTCAACGATATTGTGTGGCGCAAGACCAACCCGATGCCGAATTTCCGCGGCCGCCGTTTTACGAATGCCCACGAAACCATGATTTGGGCGGCGCGCGACGAAAAGGCAAAAGGCTATACCTTCAATTACGAAGCCCTGAAGGCGGCGAACGAGGATGTGCAGGCGCGCTCCGACTGGTTGATCCCGCTCTGCACCGGCGAGGAGCGCCTCAAAGGCCATGACGGCAAGAAGGTTCATCCGACCCAGAAGCCCGAGGGCCTGTTGGCGCGCGTGCTGCTATCGTCGTCAAAGCCGGGCGATCTCGTGATCGATCCGTTCAACGGCACCGGCACCACGGGCGCGGTGGCAAAGCGTCTCGGCCGCCGCTACATCGGCTTTGAGCGCGACAACACCTATGCGCAAGCCGCCGAAGCGCGCATCGCCGCGATCGAGCCGCTGCCGGAAGCTACATTGGCGCCGTTCATGACCGCGCGTGAGGCGCCGCGCGTGGCGTTCGCCGAACTGATCGAGCGCGGCATGATCTCGCCGGGCGCGAGACTGGTCGACGCCAAGAAGCGCCACGGCGCTCTGGTGCGCGCCGACGGCGCCATCATGCTCGGCGACAAGGTCGGCTCGATCCATCGCATCGGCGCGGTGGCGCAAGGCGCCGAGGCCTGCAACGGCTGGACTTTCTGGCACATCGAGACCAAGCAGGGCTTGCGGCTGATCGACGAGCTGCGCGCCGAAATCCGCTCCGAGATGGCGGCGGGCTGAGTCTTCCAAAGAAGTCGTTGGGTGGGCTGAAGCGAGTTCGCGCCTTCCCTTGCGGAATTTTCGATTCGAATTTCAAACAGCGAGGCCGACAATATCTAGATCCGTCATTGCGAGCGAAGCGAAGCAATCCATTGAGCGGCAAAAAAGAAAGCTGGATTGCTTCGCTTTGCTCGCAATGACGGCTAGACACGACTTCGCGATCTCGCGGCTCGATATGCCCGAGGTTTGCCAGAAATTTCCTCACCCTCCCAAGCAGAGGGCGCAGGGAATGCCGGGCGCCCGAAGCACCCGCAGCCTCGCGTGCGAAGTAAAAAAGCACACGAGTTAGTCACCACGGTCACACCGGGATCACCCGGCAGTCCCCGCGCAATGGTTTTAACGGCCTATAAACGTGCTCTCCCCGGTGTCCGGTCCGGTGTCCGGGCTTGCTAGCCACCGTCGCCGGCGGAATTGCTTCCGCCGACTTGATCCCAGCGTCGGGGGATCAGGACCACACGCCTTGGCCGTCCGCAGGATAGCGCCTTCGTCTTTGGCGCCGCCCGCGTCCATCGCATCCCGCCCCGCGTTTCGTGACGATCGCGAGCCGCCCCTCTGTGTGTGACGGGACCAAATCGCTATAGTGCTGATTTGGCCCCGCCGTCAAGTTAAATTCCGAAATTCAGAATTTGGGACAGAATCCGGGCCGGGCGCGGTCGCCGTTGCCACAATTAAGTCCGTGCCTTTGGGGAAAGTGCTAAGGGTGCAGGCGGAAGGGTCAATGCGTCCATCTTTTTGCATCTTTGGATTGGCTCTGGCGGGGCTCATCACGTCGTCCGCGCAGGCTCACGGTCGGGGCTTCGCTTGGTTCTTCGCGCACTCCAGACCTCACGAAACTTGTTCGGGGCAGCATGTCGTCGCGACATTCTATGCCTCAGGGCGGCGGACGGCGAATGGCGAGAGGTTCGATCCCAGCGGGTATGCGGCCGCGCATCGCACGCTGCCTTTCGGATCGCGGGTAACGGTGACGAATCCTCAGAACGGGAGGTCTGTTACTGTGGTGATTAATGACCGCGGCCCATTTACGCGCGGGGTTACGCTTGATCTAACTCGTGGCGCCGCTCACGCGATTGGCATGTACCGAACGCAGTGGGTTTGCATGCTCTGAGTATTATTTTCATAGCCCCAGCCTCCTCACGAACTCGTCGGTTGCGCTTTTCGTCAAAATTTGAGCATGGAAAATGCCCGCCCGCGGCCATGCCGCCACGTCCCGATTTTCTCGGCAACAAGAACCAAGGGAGATTTTGATGCTCAAATTCTACTTCAACGGCGCGCCAAACCCGAACAAGGTCGCGCTGTTTCTGGAAGAGTCCGGCCTTCCTTACGAGCTGGTGCCGGTCGATACCCGCAAGGGCGATCAGTTCAAGCCGGAATTCCTTAAAGTAAACCCCAACGGCAAGGTGCCGGCGATCGACGATGACGGCGTGTTCGTGTTCGACAGTAACGCCATCCTGCTCTATCTCGCCGAGAAGACCGGAAAATTCCTGCCCGCCAATACGCCCAAGAGCCGCGCCCAGACGCTGTCATGGCTGATGTTCGTCGCGACCGGTCTCGGCCCTTATTCCGGCCAGGCGGTGCATTTCAAGCATTTCGCGCCCAAGGACCTCGAATACGCGCATAACCGCTATCAGTACGAAGCCCATCGCCACTACAAGATCCTCGACGATCACCTCGCCAGGAGCCGCTACATGGTCGGCGATACCTACACCATCGTCGATATGGCGTTTTGGGGCTGGGCGCGCATGGCTCCCTTCGCGCTCGGCGACGACGTCTACCAAAAATATCCCAACGCGAAGCGGCTGGTCGACGAGGTGTCGGCGCGGCCGGCCGCGGCCCGCGCGATCGCGCTGAAGGACAAGTTCACCTTCAAGGCCGAGATGGACGACGAGGCGCGCCATATCATGTTCGGCCACCTCAAGACCAAGGCGGCGTGAGGCTGCACCGTCATTCCGGGACGCGCGTCTTCGCGCGGACCCGGAATCTCGAGGTTGTTGCGCGAAATTCCGGGTTCGCGCTTACGCGCGCCCCGGAATGACGGTCACGCATCGAGCGCAGCCACCGCCTCGATCTCGATCAGCCAGCCCGGCCGCATCAGGCGGCTGACGACGACGAAGGTGCTCGCCGGCGGATTTTCGACATTGAGATAGCGATCGCGTATCGGACGAAGCTTCGGCACGATGGCTGGGTCGACCTCGGCGACCAGGTAATAATTCAGCTTGACGATATCCGCCATGGTGCCGCCGGCGGCTTCGACCGCGATCTTGAGATTGGCGAAGATCTGCTCGACCTGCGCCTCGAAATCACCCTCGCCGACCATCTTGCCGGACGCATCGCTCGGGACCTGGCCGGAAAGATAGACGATCGCTCCGCTATTGACCTTGGCGATGTGCGAATAGCCGGCCGGGCCCGGCGGGATCAGAGTCTTTGGATTCAAAAATTCCTTCGATGGCTTGCTCATGAATTTAATTTCTCCCAGTTGACGCTCCCCTCCAGCATAGCCGACTAAAATGACAACTTAATTCAGGCGGAACGAATTACTGGCCGCAAGCGCGGGCCGGCGTCTCATCCCGCGGCGCGCTTTCGCTGCTCCGGAAACGGCCCGAGCACGCGCTCGACCAGTGTCGAATCGCAATATTCCTTGATTTCCTTGATCTTGCCGTTCTCGATCCGGTACACCATGCAATACTGGTTGTCGTAGCGCAGCCCCGCTTTGGTGACATTGTCGCCGCGCGACTCAATCACGACATAGTCGCCCTCGGCGATGAAATTAAACGCGACCGTGCGTGGCCGCTCAGCGAAGAATGAGCGGAAGTGACCCATCAGGCCGTTCAGGATGGCGTCGCGTCCCCTGAATTCATGCGACCACGAATATTGCCCGGTCACGATCCAGATCGCGTCGTCGGCCAGGTTGTCGATAAATGTCGTGCCGCTGCGGTTGGCGGCGTCGGCATATACTTGTTGTACGAGCTTCTTGTTCTCTGCAGCGCTCATCGGTTGTTGCTCCATTGATTGGCCTTCGCCAATCATAGCGGCGCGGCCGCTCATTCTTCCAATCGATATCTGATATGATATATATTCATTATATGAATTTTACTTCGCTCGACCTCAATCTGCTGGTCGCGCTCGACGCGCTGCTCAGGGAAGCCAGCGTCAGCCGCGCCGCCATGCGGATTGGCCTGCCGCAGTCCGTAGGGTGGATTAGCGTCTTCGCGTAATCCGCCATGACGCCGTCGAGATGGCGGATTACGCCTTACGGCTAATCCGCCCTTCTACGCTTTTCCGGGAAACGGCCCGAGCGCCTTTTCGGCCAGCACCGAGTCGCAATATTCCCTGATCTCCTTGATCTTGCCGTGCTCCAGCCGGAACACCAGACAATAGTCGTTGTCGTAGCGAGTCCCTGCCTTGGTGAGGTTATCGCCGCGCGCCTCGACCACCACGTGGTCGCCATCGGCGATGAAGCGATGCGCGATCGTTCGCGGCCGCTCGACCAGCAGCGAGCGGAAGTTACCGTGCAGATCGTTCATGATCGATTCCCTGCCGGTGAATGCGCGCGACCACGAATGTTGGCCGGTCACCACCCATTTGGCATCATCGGCCAGACTGGCGATGAACGGCGATCGGTCACGCACCGCCGGATCGGGACTTCCCGCGGCGGCAAAAATCTCTTCAATCAGCTTCTTATTGGCGGCGACGCTCATGGGATGTCTCCATTTCGATTGACGAATGCTCAATCATAGCGGCGCGGCCATTCATTCTTCCAATCGATAGCTGATATGATATATATTCATTTTATGAATTTGACTTCGCTCGACCTCAATCTGCTGGTCGCGCTTGACGCGCTGCTCAAGGAAGCCAGCGTCAGCCGCGCCGCACTGCGGATCGGCCTGTCGCAGCCGGCGACAAGCCACGCGCTGGCGCGGCTGCGCGATCTGATCGGCGATCCGCTGCTGGTGCGCAACGGCGCGCGCATGGAGCTGACGCCGCGCGCGCAGGGACTGCGCGGGCCCCTGGCACAGGCGCTCGACCAGGTGCGCGGACTGTTCGTCCCGGATGCATTCGACGCCGCCAGCAGCGAGCGGCAATTTCGCCTGATGATGCCCGATCTCGCGGTCGAGCTGCTGATGCCGCCCTTGATGGCGAAGATCACGCAAGCCGCGCCGAATGTGCGGATCGAGGTGGTGCCATGGCGCGGTCCCGTCATCTTCGGCGCCGAGTTCGCCCGCACCATCGATCTCGTGATCTCGATCGGCAATGCGTTCGGCGGCTTTCACCGCCAGCGGCTCTATATCGACAGCGATGCGCTCGCGGTACGCGGCGGCCACCCCGCCGGCACAAGGCTGAAGCGGCGCGACGTCTTCCTCGAGGCAAGGCACGTCGCCGTCATCATCCGCGGCCGGAACGAGGACCTGATCGACGCCTGGCTGCACACCAAGGGCATCGAACGGCGGATCGCGCTGGTGGTGCCCGGCTATATCGAGGCGCTGCATGTTGCCGCGCGCACCGATCTCGTCGCCTTCGTGCCGCGACGGCTGATCGCCGCATTGTCGAAGCAATTGTCGCTGGTTTCAGTCACCCCGCCGTTCGATCCCGGGATCGACGAGCAATTCATGTTTTATCCGACCCGCGCCCAGATGGACCCCGGCTCGATCTGGCTGCGCAGGCTGATGCTGGAAACCGGCCGCGAACTGGATCGGACCAAGCGCCGGGCGGCCTAATCCTACCGCGTCATTAAACCCTGATGGTGAGGAGGCGCGCATGCGCCGTCTCGAACCATGAGGCCACGCTGCCTGCTTCCGGGCCTCGTCCTTCGAGACGCTTGCTTGCGCAAGCTCCTCAGGATGAGGGGATAAGCCGATTATGACGCAGTCAGACCAAGGCAGCCGTCACGCACGCCAAAACGGCTTGCCGACCTCGTCTGATATCGACGACCAGCAGGTTCCCATATCCTGCAGTTCATCCTCGCTCCGCGCTGCGAGCTCTCGGCGGGAGCGTGCGCGCGCCCGCCAAATTTGAACCATGGAGAGAATATTGCGAACGACGACAGCTAACGAGCTCATCGGGAGGCCTCCGTTTGGCCCCTTCCCTAGCGCAGGCCTGCTGACAGCGTGGTGTCAGGAGCCCATAGCGTTTACCGGTTCGCGTGAAGAAAACGCGTCAAACGAAAGCTAACGACCGAGCCCGTGCGCCAGGCCAGGGTCCGCGGGCAAAGGCGAGCTAGCGGATGGCTTTTGCGGCCTCGATCAGCCGTGCACTCACGCTGGCCGTCGCGAGCAAGGTTCCATCCTCCGCCATCAGCCTGCCCTCGACAAAGGCGATGGTCTTGCCGAGCTGCGTGACCTTCGCTTCCGCCGTGATCGGCCCGGGCTTTGCCGGGGCCAGGAAATTCACCGTCAAGCTGATGGTCGTGGTATAGAGCTTTCCCTCGGTCATGACCATGACGGCCGGACCCATGGTGTCGTCGAGCATCGCCGACAGAAGCCCGCCCTGCACAAAACCGGCCGGGTTGCAAAACTCCGCCTTGCCGTCAAAGCCGACCTTGATCCAACCCTCCTTCGGCTTTGCATCGATGAGGTGCCAGCCAAGCAGCTTGGCGGACGGCGGCGCAGGAAGATTGTCGAGCGCGGTACTGATCATGGCGAGCCTCCATTTGCCCCGCATTAGCCTACCCCTGCTGACAGCGTGGTGTCAGGAGGATCGTACAGATGAAGGCTAATGGCCGAGCCCATGGGCGATCGTCTTGCGCATGACGTTCGGCAGGGCCTCATCTTGCAAGGTTGCGATCGGCACCCAGCGCATGCCCTGCGGGGCGCGCGTGCGCGCGGCCACGCGCGCGGTGTAAACCACAAGTTCCAGCGGGAAATGCGTGAAAACATGGGTGACGACGCCGGCCTTGCGATGCCAGCGCACCACGCCCTTCAACCCCGGCGCCTGCCTCAGCGCGGCCTTGTCGTCCTGTCCGGCCAGCCAGTCCGAGCCCGGCACTTCGGTCATGCCGCCGAGCAGGCCTTTTTCGGGCCGGGTGCGCACCAATAGATCCAGGCCCCGCGTGACAACGAAGGCCGCGCCGCGGCGCAGCGCGCCGGTCTTCTTCGCAAGCTTGCGCGGAAAAATCTCCTGATCGCCGCGCAGGTGTGCGGTGCAACCCTCGTTCAAGGGGCACAGCGCGCAGGCCGGCTTCTTCGGGGTGCAGATCGAGGCGCCCAGATCCATCAGCGCCTGCGCGCTATCGCCGGCGCGAGACTTCTCGTCGCCGGCGCGAGCCTTGTCGTCGCCGGCGCGAGACGTGCCGAGCAGCATCGCCGCCAATTGCTGGATCAGCGGCTTCGCCTGTGGCAGCGGCGCTTCGACTGCGAACAAGCGCGACACCACACGCTCGATATTGCCGTCGACCGGCATGGTGCGGCGGTCGAACGCGATCGCCGCGATCGCGGCCGCCGTATAGGGCCCGATCCCCGGCAGCGCGCGCAGGCCTGCCTCGCTATCCGGAAAGGCGCCGCCATGCTCGCGCACCACCTTGACCGCGCAGGCATGCAGATTGCGCGCGCGCGAATAATAGCCAAGCCCGGCCCACATCCGCAAAACATCGTCCTGCGAGGCACGGCCGAGCGCGCCGACATCGGGCCAGCGCGCCAGAAATTTCTCGAAATAGGGAGCGACGGTTTTGACGCCGGTCTGCTGCAGCATGATTTCCGACAGCCACACGCGATAGGGATCGGCGCGTTCGCCGGCTGGCGGCCGCCACGGCAGTTTTCGGCGATGGCGGTCGTACCATGCAAGCAGCAGCGCGGGGCGGTCGGAAGCCGCAGGCTGCTCTGACTCGCTCGGCTTGCGCTTGTAGACGGTGGCGGACGAAACCATTCGGACACTGTATCCCTTCCGTCGCCATTCTCTCCACGTCATGCCCGCGCTTGTCGCGGGCATCCACGTCTTTCTTTTGTGAGGCAGCTTAAGACGTGGATGGCCGGGCATAGGCGAGCGGAAGCGACGCCGTCCTTCGGACGGCTATGCCCGGCCATGACGACCGAAATGGTTCCTTAAGCGATCTCTGGCGGTGCTATAAGGCCCCATGGTAAAACCCGGTCGAACCTCGGCAAAACCGCTCTCCGTCCTGCTCAGCGACGTGTTTTCCGACGCCTATGCCAAGCAGGGATTTGCCGCGCGCGAGCTGGTGACGCGCTGGGCGGAGATTGCCGGTTCCGAGATCGCGGCGCATTCCGAACCGCTCAAAATCCAATGGCCGCGGCCGGTCGAGGGACAGAGCCAGGAACCGGCGACGCTGGTGCTGCGCGTCGAGGGCCCGATGGCGCTGGAGATCCAGCACGCCTCCGACGTGATCCTGCAGCGCGTCAACCGCTTCTTCGGCTGGAGCGCGGTGGGACGGCTGGCGCTCCGGCAGGCGCCGCTGTCGCGCCGGGATCGGCCCGCTGTCCCCAGCGCGCTGGACCCGGAATCGGTGGCGGAGGTCGCCAAAACCCTGTCCTCGGTCGAGGACGAGGAACTGCGCGCGGCGCTGGCGCGGCTTGGCGCCTCAATCAAGCGAAATTGAGCCTTCCGCCAAGCCCGACGGCGGCAAGGCGCCATTGCCATGATGGTCGTTTCAAGCTAGCGAACGGCTCATTCCGTGGGACCCTTGCTTTGGAACCTTTGGGCGTGAAAGCGCCGATCAGGAGCAGACCGTTGATCATCACGCGCCGCGCCTTCACGACCCTCCTTTCGCTGACCGGACTTGCCGCCCTGGCTTTCTCGCCGCTGCGGCTGATCGCTGGCGCCATGGCGCAGAGCCCGGCCGATGTCGCCAAGCCGGTGTCGTTGCCGGACATGGCGCTTGGCCCGGCCAACGCGGCGGTGACGGTCACCGAATTCGCCTCGATGACCTGCCCGCATTGCGCGGCCTTCAACGCGGTCGTGTTTCCCAAGATCAAGTCGGAATATATCGACAGCGGCAAGATACGTTATGTGTTCCGCGAATTCCCGCTCGACGTCAAAGCCGCCGCCGGCGCGATGCTGGCGCGCTGCATCGCCAAGGACGACGCCGGCAAATATTTCGCGGTCGTCGACCTCCTGTTCAGGCAGCAGAACGACTGGGTGGCGAAGAACACCACCGAGACCCTGACGCGGATCGGCAAGCAGGCCGGTCTCAGCCAGCAGGCCGTCGAGGACTGCCTCAAGGATCAGGCGCTGCTCGAAAAGATCACCGCCGACCAGAAATACGCTGGCGAGGTGCTGAAGGTCGATTCGACGCCGACCTTCTTTGTCAATGGCGAGAAGATCAAGGGCGAAACGTCGTTTGAGGAATTCGACAAGAAGATCAAATCTTTCTTGAAGAGCTGATTCGAAACCGGGATCGATGCGGTCCCGTAAGCCCCACAAAAACCTCGATAAATCCCTTGATAAATCCCTTGGGAAAAGCCGTCGGCGGCGTTGCCCCCCGGCCCCGGCCTCGCCATTGTCGCAGTCCATGAGAGGCGCATAGAGCATGATCCGGAAAAGTGGGCACTGGTTTTCCGAAAAGATCATGCTCCAACAAAAAGATAGCACGGGATGACGATTCGAAGAAAAGTCATCCTGTTCTAGGC
>JBATYU010000867.1:0-4043 GCA_049674245.1 Bradyrhizobium sp.
CACGCGAGGTATTTGAGCAATCGTTCGATTGGATTGAAAAGCACGGGATCTTTTCGGAAGGCCGCATGGGCTCGGGCGATTACGATCAGGCTACGATCTCATTTGCGGCTGGCTGACAGGCGCACGACAACCTCTGAACGCCGCGCCGCCCGTCGTTGCAAACCGTGTAGCGCAACGTGAGCTTTGCGCGCAGTGAATTATTTCTTGATTTTACCGGGATCTTTCACCGCCTCAAACGTCTGAAATTCGACGTTGTAGAGTTCGCCACCGACCTTCTCGACCTTGCGGATATAGATGTTCTGCACGATGTCGCGGGTTTCCGGATCGATCGAGATCGGACCACGCGGACTTTCCCATGCCATGCCCTTCATCGCGGCGACCAGAGAATCGCCGTCTGCTTTCCCGCCGGTCTTCTTTAAGGCCTCGTAGATCAAATGAATGCCATCATAGCCACCAACCGCCACGAATCCTGGGCGCGAATTAAAGGCCTTTTTGTAGGCCGCTACGAAATCCTTGTTCGTCTGTGAAGGGTGCGCCGCGGAATACATGTGCGCGGTGACCGCACCAAGAGCTGCGTCGCCCATGCCGTTTAATAGATCGTCATCCATCACGTCACCCGGGCCAATCAACTTGATACCGCTCTTGTCCAGACCACGCTCGGAAAATTGTTTTATGAAGTTGCCGCCCTGCCCGCCCGGCACGAACACGAACATCGCATCGGGTTTGGAATCCCTCATACGCTGCAGGAATGGCGCAAAATCAGGATTCGCCAGCGGCACCTTGACCTCTTCGACGATCTCACCGCCGCCGGCGGTAAAATGCTCCTTGAAGAATTGCAGGGCATCGTTGCCAGGCGCATAATCGGACGTCAGCGTCGCAACCTTCTTGATGCCAACCTTGACGGCCCAGTCACCAATGATAGTGGAGGACTGCGCCAGCGTGAAACTGGTACGAACGATATAGGGTGAGCGCTCGGTGATGATCGACGTGCCGGCCAGCATGACGATTTCCGGTATCCTCGCCTGGGTCGCCAATGGCGCCACCGCCAGCGCGGCGGGAGTGATGCCAAAGCCAGCAACAATATCCACCTTGTCGTTGGCAATTAGCTCTTGCGCGATGCGCTTGGTATTTTCCGGATTTGCACCGTCGTCCTTCAGGATAACTTCAATCTTTTTGCCGGCGACGGTGTCGCCATGTTGCTGCATGTAAAGCTTGACCGCGTTTTCGAGCTGCTTGCCGGTCGAGGCCTGCCCACCAGTCATTGGGACAATCAGCCCGATCTTGACCGTGCCATCTGCCACCAAAGCAGGGGTAACGTGAGACATCGTTGTTGCTGTCACCAGCGCGATGACCGCAATGCTCGGCAGCAAGCTCTTGTCTTTCATCCACACGAAACGTCTCCCATAAATTCCGCTGACATTAAGCAATGGCGGTTATGTTGTTCGACGACGGTCGTCAGAAAGAAATATTGGCGCTCCTGATGATTGGAGCCCACTTCCCGCTTTCAGTCTTGATGAAGGTAAAGCCTAGCACTTTGCGACCGGGCTGCGAGTGAGAAATCGCTTACATCCGGCCTCAGACGTTGGTCAGACCCGATGCCTGCATTGGGTCCAGACTGTGTGAAAAGTTCGTAGTTCAATTTGCGTGTAGAATATCTGTCTCAATTTCATCGATGCGCAAACGAATTGCATCGGTACTTCTGTCGCAAGACGCTCATTGAGAAAACAATTCTGCGCGTTCTTGGCTCGCGCGAGTTTTCACACAGTCTGGGTCAACATGAGAAGAACTCAGCATGAGCACATGTCTTCCGGGTTGCCCTGAAAGCGGACATCGCTCGATGCAGTCGCCATGTCTCAAGCGAGCCGAATTGCCGAAATCGCCCATAATGAGACTCATGGCGCAAAGCGGACTTCTGCTATTCGATGACTCGATCAGCCATCAGTAACACGCGTTCGGGAATCGCAACCCCAAGCGCGTGCGCAGTCCGAAGATTGACCACAAATTCGAAAATGGTTGGCTGTTCGACAGGTATCTCTTTTGGATCATCGCCTTTAATTATCCGATCAGCGTATTCGACGGCTTTCGTAAAGAACGATCTTATATTTGGACCGTAACTCATCAGACCGTCGTACCGCGTGACGTAACTGCTCACTTGAAAAATGGTCGGCACGCCCGCTCGCAGCGCGATCGGAGGCAAGCTTGGTCGCGGAGGATCAGCAAGAACATAAACGACGTCACAGTTAGCTGCTTTCATTTGAGCGAATGCGGTCTCTAGGTCTTCCGGGTTCCTGGCTACAAAACGACTTGCTGAAATGCCGACTGTTTCGGCCGCGCGCACCGCTAGCTCTGCTAAAGGCGGGTGACTCGGGTTGTTGGAAATCAAAACGCCGATCTTCTTTGCATCCGGGAATACTAAGCGAATGATGTCCAGCGTCTTTGTGGTTGTGTCGCCAAACATATTGGCAACGCCAGTTATATTTCCACCTGGATGAGTGAAGCTTTTGACGAACCCGGACCCGATAGGGTCACTGGCTGGTGCCATAATGATCGGAATTGTCGCTGTTGCTTTTTGGGCCGCTGCAACGGCGGGTGTTGCTTCGGCGATGATTAAGTCCGGCTTCAAGGCAATCAGTTCGTCAACTAAGGCCGGCAAAACACCATAGTGACCGTTTGCTTCACGAAAATCGACGACGAGATTCTTGCCCTCTTTATAGCCCGCGCTCTCAAAAGAGCTACGTATGATATCGAGGATTTCGTCTCCTCGACCGGACGTCACTAAAGCAACCCGCCATATTTTCGCCGACGCCGCAGCTTTTGCGAGACTGACCATAGCCAAAAAACATATGACAGTCGCCCGACGTGTCAGCGGCTCACTCAAGGATTAATCCTCCCGGCGTTGCTCGCAAATCCTAACACAGTTTTGGAAGCCATTGCGCAGGCCCAATAGAGGCGCCAATAGCGGGAAGCGGACCAAGGCAGGAGAGCTGACTTCGCTGAGGGTCATTCGCGTCATTCTGACTGCCCACCAAACACTTCCGGTCTACCCCTATAAGCAGACCTTTTCACAGTCAGTCGTTATGTCTCAAAGGTGCCAGAACCGGACTCATGCGTTGCGGCAAATTGAATCCTGCTCGATCACCTCGTCGGCGCGGGGTCAAGCAGTCTGATGGTCGTCACTTGCTACTTTTGCTGAATACGACTCAGATAGTCGATAACAGCGAGGATGCGTGTTCGCACGACCATTGGCCGCAATTCTCGCGACGGATCGAGCGCGTCATAAGGCGGATCAACAGCGTGAGGCAAGCTCATAATCGGATTGAATCGTTCCCCCCAAATTGGCATTTCACGAGTGCCGTGAGCGGAAGTTATTTTCGATCCATATATGGTTTCATAAATGGCGTTCGTAGGAAAAACCCCGTTGTTGCTCTTGGCCAGGATCGTCAAATCGGGAGGCGGTACCTTGAGCAGCTCGCTGACGGGGCCTTTGCCCTTTCCATCCGCACCATGGCAGCTTGCGCAAGAAGACTGAAATTCTGCCTTGCCTACATCAAGGTCTTCAGCTTGACCCGCAGTAGCGAAAACAGCGGTAAGGCCGGCGATTATCAACCACTTCAACCAACCGGTGATCATATCGCAGTTGCATGAACCGAGAAGCATGCTGCCCTCCTGTGGCCAACGGCGACGCATTGCCATAGCAGATTTTGTTTTCTTACGGCCGGCGCTGGCGCGACGCATTGATGTAGCGCAAAGCGGGCGCAACTGGCTGCCAAGTGAAAGGGCAGACCTCCTGAACTTCCACTTCTGCTAAGGGTCATTCGCTACCGAAATGGGCCTTTCGCACCATGTCTGCTTTCCCCCCGTTAGCGACCGAACTGCGAACATCGCCGGAGGTCCGGTTCGTGCCAACAGCCGACATTCGAGCTGAAAGAGGCCGCCAACTGAGGCGGCCTTACCGCTGTTTTCGCTACTGCGGGTCAAGCTGAAGACCTTGATGTAGGCAAGGCAGAATTTCAGTCTTCTTGCGCAAGCTGCCATGGTGCGGA
>JBATYU010000868.1:0-1504 GCA_049674245.1 Bradyrhizobium sp.
ACACCGACAACAACCGAAAGCCACATTGCGACCGGTCCGCTCTGGCCGAGCTTCAGCACGAACGGCGCTGCCATCAGGAGGATCGCGACGGGATAATCGATCAGGTAGGCGTGGATAGATTTGGTGATGAAGCGGAACGACATGAGTGACTCCTACGTGTTTGGTTGCTTGAGCGGGTCCTTGCGACGCGGAGAGCCGCTCTATGCTGGCAAGCACTCCGCACAACCGTCACAGGTCAACCCGGTTAGATGCACAGAAAGGCTATGCCGGCACGCCAACTATTGGAAATGCCCGGTTGTTATGGTTTCCATTCCACTCGCCCGGCGCCATGGGAAGCGGGTCGTGTGGCGTCGACGCGGAGCCGCTCAGGCTCTGAAGCACCGGAACCAGGTCCTCCGCGCTTGTGCGCTGGTCGTAATCGAAGACGACGTCGCTCCGCGACTCCGGGAATGGCGCGCGGCGAAAGGTACGTGAGCGTCGACCGCCAGTCCAAGGGCGGAGTGAACTTCAGCCGCATGACACGAGGTGTCTGGATGAGGTGTTTAAGGACGGTATTCCCGTCTGCGCCGCTAGAAATGCCGGATCGTTATCGTTTCATTCTACTCTGGCGCCCGCGTCTGGAGTTCGCAACGCCGTCTTGCGATCTTCGGACAGGCTATCCAGTGGAACCTGAACAAGGTAGCGCGCCATAAATGCCTACCACTCGCTCGTATTGACGTAGCTAAGTCTCGTCCGGGACATCGCGACGAGCTCGCCGTCCGGATCGAACGTGTGAATCGCATATTCCGGATTCAGGATCCTGCGCGGCGGCATATCTTCGTGGGTTATCTCTTCGGAGCACAGGCCGTTGGCTCGGACGTAAGTCCAGACCTCGTCCATCGTGGGACATTCGACGATGAAATCGCCTCCGATGCGAAAGAGGGCAAATTTCATGGCGGCACCTTTCCGATCTGGCGCTACCTTCATCTCAACGCGTCTGAAGGTTTATTTGACGGGCGTGGTCAGAGGGTTATCATTAGTGTCGAGGACGAAGACAGCGAGCAGCTTTGCCGGCTCGGTCTTGCTCTCGTTGCGGCTGATCGAATGGATCGCACCCGGCGTTTCGGACCAGCTCTCACCCGCCCGATAGATGCGCGTCTCGCCGTTATTCACCTTCGACTCGATCGCGCCCGAAATCACATAGGCGTAGATGAAAGCCGACTTCGCGTGGGTGTGGGGCACGGAGGCCGCGCCGGGCGCGTAATCGACTTCCAAGGCGATCAGCGACTTGCCAGGGATATTGGGAATGGCCGCCTCGAAGTTCTTCGTGACGGTTTCCGCTTCGCTATCATGGGCGTAGATCGGGCCGGCCTTCGAGACGGCGAGGGCGGCGCAGGTGGCGGCGATGATGGTTCGGATCTTCATGGGCTTTCTCCTTTTGCCTAGAGGTTGGTCTTCGTTCTTCATTGTTTCCTCCCGCCTTGCCAGCCTGCTGATTGCGGACACCGAACGGGTCAGTCTCGCG
>JBATYU010000869.1:0-16075 GCA_049674245.1 Bradyrhizobium sp.
GAACTGCGCCGCAAGAACTTCATCACGCAATTCCCGCATCAAACGCCCGTGATCATGGCCTACGACATCGGCGATTTCGGCGCCTCGCTCGACGCCGCGATGAAGGCGATCGACTATGCCGGTTTCCCTGCGCGGAAGGAAAAGGCCAAGAACGAAGGCAAGCTCCGCGGCATCGGCTTGTCCTGCTACATCGAAGCCTGCGGCATCGCGCCCTCGAAAGCGGTCGGCAGCCTGGGCGCCGGCGTCGGCTTGTGGGAATCCGCGGAAGTCCGCGTCAATCCGGTCGGCACCATCGAGATTCTCACCGGATCGCACAGCCACGGCCAGGGCCATGAGACGACGTTTGCGCAACTGGTCGCCGAACGCCTCGGGGTTCCGATCAGCCAGGTGCAGATCGTCCACGGCGACACCGACAAGGTGCAGTTCGGCATGGGCACTTACGGCTCGCGCTCGATCGCGGTCGGCGGCACCGCCATCGTCAAGGCGATGGAGAAGGTCGAAGCCAAGGCCAAGAAGATCGCTTCGCATCTGCTCGAGGCGTCCGAGGGCGACATCGTCATCGAGAACGGCGAGTTCAAGGTCACCGGCACCGACAAGTCGATCGCGCTGCCGATGGTCGCACTCGCGGCCTACACCGCGCACAATCTGCCCGACGGCATGGAGCCCGGCCTGAAGGAGACGGCGTTCTACGATCCGACCAACTTTACCTTCCCGGCCGGCGCCTATATCTGCGAACTCGAGGTCGATTCCGGCACCGGCAAGACCAGCTTTGTCAATTTCGTCGCGGCCGACGATTTCGGCCGGCTGATCAACCCGATGATCGTCGAAGGCCAGGTCCATGGCGGCCTCGCGCAAGGCATCGGCCAGGCGCTGCTCGAAGGCGCGGTCTACGACAGCTCTGGCCAACTGGTGACGGCATCGTTCATGGACTACACCATGCCGCGCGCCGACGACCTGCCGTCGTTCAAATTGAATCACACCCCGACGCTGTGCCCGGGCAATCCGCTCGGCGTGAAGGGTTGCGGCGAAGCCGGCGCGATCGGCGCGTCGGCCGCCGTCATCAACGCGATCACGAACGCGATCGGCAATGACAAGCTTGAAATGCCGGCGACACCCGACCGCGTCTGGCACGCCATTCACGGCTAGCTGTTTTCCCTCCCCCTGCAAGGGGGAGGGTCAGGGAGGGGGTCAGAGGCGAATCAGGACTGACCCCCACCCGATTTGTTTCACAAATCGACCTCCCCCTTGCAGGGGAGGTGAAAAGAGAAAGTGCAACGGCTGCGATATGCGCAGCGCCCAGGGAGCACCGTCATGTACGAGACCACCTATCATCGCCCCTCCACTGTCGACGAAGCCGCGGCACTCTTTTCCAAAGGCAAGGAGGCAAAGTATCTCGCCGGCGGCCACACGCTGATCCCGGTGATGAAGCAGCGCCTCGCCGCGCCGTCCGATGTGATCGATCTCGGCAAGATCAAGGAATTGATCGGCGTCGAAGCGTCCGGCGACACGCTGACCATCAAGGCGGCGACAGCGCATCATGACGTCGCCACCAGCGCGGCCGCACAAAAGGCGATTCCCGCGCTTAGCTTTCTCGCCTCGCTGATCGGCGATCCCGCAGTGCGCCATCGCGGCACCATCGGCGGCTCGATCGCCAACAACGATCCGGCCGCGGATTATCCGGCGGCGCTGCTGGCGCTCGGCGCGACGATCAAGACCAACAAGCGGTCGGTATCGGCGGATGATTTCTTTAAAGGTCTGTTCACGACCGCGCTTGCCGACGGTGAAATCATCACCGCCGTGTCGTTCCCGATTCCGGCCAAGGCGGGCTATGCCAAATTCGCCCATCCGGCGTCGCGCTTTGCGCTAACCGGCGTATTCGTCGCCAAGACCAAATCCGGCGACGTCCGCGTCGCCGCCACCGGCGCCTCGGAGAGCGGCGTCATGCGGGTAGCAGCGATCGAGGCGGCGTTGAAGGCAAACTGGTCGGCAAGCGCGCTCGACAGCGTGACGATTTCCGCGGTCGGGCTGTTGAGCGACATCCATGGCTCATCGGATTACCGCGCCAATTTGATCAAGGTGATGGCGCAGCGCGCGGTGACGGCCGCGGGCTGATAGCGCCTGAACACGAGACAAACGGAAAACAACGTGCTCGACAAATCGGCTCCGCAATCCCAACTTCGCGCCTCCGGTCCGCTGGCAGGATTCCGTATCGTCGAATTCGCCGGCATCGGCCCCGGCCCGTTCGCCTGCATGATGCTGGCGGATATGGGCGCGGAGGTGATCACGCTCGACCGCGTCGGCGCCAGGAAGAATTTGAAATCGGTGGCGGGGCGCGGGCGCAAGGTCGTCGAGCTCGATCTGAAGGACAAGGCAGCGATCGCGCAGGTGCTGGACTTGCTCAGCCATGCCGACGCGCTGATCGAGGGCTTTCGCCCCGGCGTGATGGAGCGATTGGGCCTCGGCCCTGACGTGGTCTTGGCGCGCAACCCGAAACTGGTTTATGGCCGCATGACCGGCTGGGGCCAAGAAGGCCCGCTGGCACAAGCCGCCGGCCATGACATCAACTACATCTCGGTGACCGGCGCGCTGGCCGCGATCGGACCTAAAGAGAAACCGGTGCCGCCGCTCAATCTGGTCGGCGATTTCGGCGGCGGCGCACTTTATCTCGTGGTCGGCGTGCTCGCGGCGCTGCTCGAGGCCTCGAAGTCCGGCAACGGACAAGTCGTCGACGCCGCGATGTGCGACGGCGCGGCATCGCTGATGTCGATGTTCTTCGACATGGCCGCCGCGGGCCGCTGGGTCGAGGGACGCGAAAGCAATTTTATCGACGGCGGCGCACATTTCTACGGCATCTACCAATGTTCCTGCGGCAACTTCGTCTCGATCGGCTCGATCGAACCGCAATTCTACGCGCTGCTGCGCGAGCATGCCGGGCTTTCGGAAGCGTGCTTCGACGCGCAGATGGATCGCAAGGCCTGGCCCGAGCTGACGCGGAAGTTGACGCAAATCTTCAAGAGCAAGAGCCGCGACGAGTGGTGCAAGATCATGGAAGGCACCGACATCTGCTTTGCGCCTGTTCTGACCATGGCGGAAGCGCCAAAACATCCGCACAATGCCGCGCGACAGATTTTTGTCGAACGCCACGGCGTGACCCAGCCGGCGCCGGCGCCGCGATTTTCGCGCACGCCATCGGCCATCCGCGATGCGGCGATCGCGGATATTGCCACTGTTATGAGTGAGTGGAAGGGCGGGAGGTAAGGACTTGGCACCGTGCCCCGGACGCAGCGCAGCGCGCAGCGATGCACTGCAGAGCCGGGGCCCATGGTGCACATAGGTCCCGGCTCTGCGTCGCAGCGTGAAGAACGCTGCAACGCGTCCGGGACATGAGAATTGCTTGGCTTAAATCGAGGGAAATTCGTCATTCGAATCGGACGTCCGATTTGCGATGATCGGCCGCACCCGAAGTTCAAGAGACGACTATGGCGCTGCAACTTCGACCGAACTGCGAATATTGCGACAAGGATTTGCCGCCCAACTCAACGGAGGCGCGCATCTGCTCCTATGAGTGCACATACTGCGCGAACTGCGTCGAGACCAAGCTCTACAATGTCTGTCCAAACTGCGGCGGCGGTTTCGCGCCGCGGCCGATCCGCCCCTCGAAGCAATGGCGGTCCGGCGTGTGTGTCGAGCAACATCCGCCGTCGGACAAACGTGTCCATCTATCCCGCAGCCTCGACGACATCGCCGCGCATTCGGCGCGGATCAAGGATATTCCGCCGGAACAGCGCTGACGGCTAACCCCGTCATTGCGAGGAGCGCAACGACGATTAGTCCGCAGGCACAATCGTACCCTCGACCTCGCCAAAACCGACGCGAAAACCGTCGCCCTGGCACCAGCCGCGCATCACAAGCGAATCGCCGTCTTCGAGGAACGAGCGTGTGACGCCGCCGGCGAGTTCGACCGGTTCGGTGCCGTTCCAGCTGATCTCAAGGAGGCTGCCGCGCTGGCGCTTTTCCGGACCGGAGATGGTGCCGCTCCCTAAGAGATCGCCGACATTCATGGCGCAGCCGCTTGAAGCATGATGCACCAATTGCTGCACCGACGACCAATACATGTATTTGAAATTGGTGCGGCAGATGGTTTGCGGCGCGTTCATTGGCGCCGCGCGCAAGCCGACATCGAGTTCCATGTCGTAATTGTTCGGCTGCGCCTGGCGCAGATACGGCAGCGGAGGCGGATCTTGTTCGGGACCGTGCAGGCGAAACGGCTCCAGCGCCTCGCGCGTCACGATCCAGGGGCTGATCGAGGTCGCAAATGCCTTGGCCTGGAACGGCCCGAGCGGCACATATTCCCATTGCTGGATGTCGCGCGCGCTCCAGTCGTTCAGGATCACGAAGCCGAAGATCATCGCTTCCGCTTGGCTTTCGGTGAGCATCTCGCCCATCGCCGACGGCTGCCCGACAACCGCGGCCATCTCGAGCTCGAAATCGAGCCGCTGGCACGGACCAAAGCTCGGCAACTCCGCATTCGGCGATTTTAGTTGCCCGCGCGGGCGGCGGACCTTGGTGCCGGAGACCACGACCGTGGAAGCGCGCCCGTTATAGCCGATCGGCATGTGCAGCCAGTTCGGCTGCAGCGCGTTGTCCTTGCCACGGAACATGACGCCAACATTGGTGGCGTGCTCCTTCGACGAATAGAAATCGGTGTAGCCGGAGACAGCGATCGGCAGGTGCAGCTTGACGTCCGCCATCGGCACCAGCGCGCGCTGACGCAGTTTTGGATTATCGCGTAGCTCCGGATGGTCGGCGCGCAACAATTCGCTGATCCGCGCCCGCGTTCGCGACCAGACCTTTGGCCCCAGCGCCATGAACGGATTGAGCGTCGCCGCGGCAAAGACGGCGGGCTCGACCACATCGATGCGGCAATCCTGCGCCAGCTGCCAGAGATCGAGCACGTAGTCGCCGATCGCGACGCCGACGCGCGGGGCGAGGCCGTCCTTGGAGGAAAACACACCATAAGGGAGATTCTGGATCGGGAAGTCAGATGCGGGATCGACCAGGATGAAGGAACGGAGCTTTGGGTCGTTGGGATGGGGCAAAGCATTCTCCAATTTATCCATCGTCATGGCCGGGCTTGACCCGGCCATCCACGACTTTCTTTGCTTCAGCGCACAAGGACGTGGATGCCCGGGACGAGCCCGGGCATGACGGAATAATGGGCGCCGTGGAATTAACTCACGGCCGGTTCGGATCAAACCGTTTTTCGAGTCCCTTCCAGCAGTCCGCATAATCGCTCTGCAGGGTCGCGGACTTTGCCGCGTGCGCGGTGACGCGCTGCGGGAAGCGCGTCTCGAACATGAAGGCCATGGTGCCCGTCAGCTTGACCGGCTTCAATTCGGAATTAGAGGCATGATCGAAGGCCTGGCGATCCGGGCCATGCGGCAACATCATGTTGTGCAGGCTGATGCCGCCGGGCGTAAAGCCTTCCGGCTTGGCGTCATAGACGCCGTAGATCAGCCCCATGAACTCCGACATGATGTTCATGTGATACCAGGGCGGGCGGAAGGTGTTTTCCGCGACCGCCCAGCGTTCCGGAAAAATCACGAAATCGATGTTGGCGGTGCCTGCCGTCTCCGACGGCGAGGTCAGAACCGTGAAGATCGAGGGATCGGGATGATCGAAGGAGATCGCGCCGACCGGCGAGAAGGTGCGCAAATCGTATTTATACGGCGCGTAATTGCCGTGCCACGCCACCACGTCAACAGGCGAATGCGGCAGCTCGGTCGCAAACAGCGAGCCGCCCCATTTCACAAAAAGTTCGGTCGGCGTATCCTTGTCCTCATAGGCCGCGACCGGGGTGAGAAAATCGCGCGCATTGGCGAGGCAATTAGCGCCGATCGGGCCGCGCTCCGGCAGCGTGAAGGCGCCGCCGTAATTCTCGCAGACATAGCCGCGCGCCGGACCCGAGGGAATCTCGATGCGGAATTTCACGCCGCGCGGGATAATCGCAATCTCGCCGGGCTCGATATCGATGCGGCCGAACTCGGTGACGAAGCGCAAGTTGCCCTGTTGCGCGACGAACAGCATTTCACCGTCGGCATTATAAAAATGCTGATCGACCATCGATTTGGTGATTAGATAAACATGCGCGGCCATGCCGGCTTGCGTGTTGGCATCGCCCGCCGTGGTCATGGTCTGCACGCCCTGCAGGAAGCTCACCTCCGCTTTCGGGATCGGCGCCGGATCCCAGCGCAGTTGCGCGATCGGCAGATCATATTCATGGCACGGCGCGGTGCGCCACAACCCGGCATCGACCTTTGTGAAACGCCCGGAATGTCTCACCGACGGGCGAATGCGATAGAGCCATGAGCGCTCGTTGGCGCCGCGCGGGGCGGTGAAGGGCGAGCCGGAAAGCTGCTCGGCGTAAAGCCCATAGGCGCAGCGCTGCGGCGAATTGCGCCCGATCGGCAGCGCGCCGGGCAGCGACTCCGTTTCAAAGCTGTTGCCAAAGCCGGACATGTAGCCCGGCGTTAGCTGAGCAGAACTACGGCCGATGGCATCGGGCGAGGTGTTGATATTCATGATCCTCCTCCTTGCAGGGCGGCCCACATTTCCCGGTCGCGCTTGTCGGTCCAGATCACGGGATCGTCGATCCCGGACGCCTCGTCGAACGCGCGCGAGACATTGAACGGCAGGCAGTGCTCGTAGATTGCAAAACTCGAAAACTTGGGATCCATCACCTCGCGCGCCGCCGCCATCGTGTCCTTGAGGTTGCGGCCTTTGGCAACCGCGGATTCGGCGGCGCCGTAAAGCGTGGTGACGAAATCGCGCGTCATCGCGATCGCCTCGCGCCCGGTCGCGGCACCTTTAAGCGCATCGCCGCGGCCCGGCGCGATCGCCTTCGGATTGAAGGCGCGGATTTCGTTCAACGTCGCCGGCCATTCGCGCAAATGCGCGTCGCCGCAATAACACGCCGAGTGATATTCGATGAGATCGCCGGAGAACATCACTTGCGCATCCGGCACCCAGGCCACGATGTCGCCCGACGTATGACCCGCGCCGAGCTGCATCAGCATCACCTCGCGTTTTCCGAGATAGATCGACATGCAGCCTTCGAATGTCAGCGTCGGCCAGGTCAGGCCGGGAATGCTTTGGGCATCCTGGAACAGGCGGGGAAAGCGACCGTATTCGGAATCCCAGTCCTGCTGGCCACGCTCTTCGACCAGCCGATATGTCTCCTGGGAAGCGATGATGCCTTCCGCCTTGTAGGCGGAAGCGCCAAGCACGCGCACCGCGTGGTAATGCGACAGCACCACATATTTGATCGGCTTGTCGGTGACGGTGCGCACCCGCTCGATCACCTTGTTGGCCATCGCGGGAGTAGCCTGCGCGTCGAACACGACGCAGCCGTCGTCACCGACGATGACAGCCGAATTGGGATCGCCCTCGGCAGTGAATGCATAGAGATCGGTGCCGATCTCGGAGAAAGTGATCTTCTTCTCCGCGAGATCAGTCGTCGATGCGAAACCTTTTGTCATTGATTCAATTCCCTTTATCCCTCCGTCATTGCGAGGAGCGTAGCGACGAAGCAATCCAGTCTTGTTCTGGCTCGATGGATTGCTTCGCTCCGCTCGCAATGACGACTCTACGCTTATTCATATTTATTGCTGCTGTTGCTGTTGCTGCTGGCTCACGTCAACCATGCGCCGCTTCGCAAGCTCAATCGCTTCGCGCAGCACGTCGAGGTCGCCGATATGGTTGGCGAGAATGAGAACCAGCGCGCTATCGAAGTCCGCGCTCTGCTCGTCGCTCAGGCTGCGATGCGCCTCGACGAGGGCGCGAAATGCATCATCGGGTTTGGCGAAATTCGAGCTGGTGGATAGTGCCATGACGGTAAACCTCAGCTCAGGCCGGATGCGCGCGCCAGCGCCGCATCCACGGCCGCTCGGGAGGGGTTGCGAAAGCGCGCCGCGACATAGCCGTCCGGCCGCAGCAGATAAGTGGCCCCTGGCGCGGCGTCGTAGCGCGCTGCGGCGAGGCCATCGGAATCGACAAACCCATCCCCGCCACCGATCCGGATCATCCCTAAACCCTCGGGCGCATCGGTCGCCGCGCCATCGCCAAACTCCAGTAGCGTGAGGCGCGTTCCCTGTTGGATGAACGCTTCGGTCAAAAACATGGCATCGCCCGATGGCGCCGTGATCGGCGCATCCGGCATCGACGCGCCGGGCCGCGGGCCGCCGCCCCACACTTCGCCATCGTCGGTCGACAGCGGCGAGGCGTAGACCGAAGGCACCGAAAGCCTTCCGGCATTGACCATGCGCTTGCCGAATTCGGTTTCCTTGGCGAGCGACAGCACAGCCTTGCGCAGCCGCGCCTCCTGGTGGGAATTCGGCGCCATGAAATCGGTCGAGCGGGTGGATTCGCGAATGTTCTCATCCGCCGCAGCGCTGCGCTCGGCGTGGTAGCTCTCGAGCAAGCTTTCCGGCGACGTTTTGCGCAGCACGCGATCGAGTTTCCACGAAAGATTCTCGGCGTCCTCCAGACCCGAATTGGCGCCGCGCGCGCCGAACGGCGAGACCTGATGCGCGGCATCGCCGGCGAAGATGACGCGGCCGTGGATGAACCTGTCCATCCGGCGGCACTGGAATTTGTAGAGCGAGATCCATTCGAAATCGAACTTGTCGTGCCCGAGCATGCGCGCGATGCGCGGACGCACATTCTCCGGCAGTTTCTCGGCCGCCGGGTCCGCGTAGCGGCTGAGCTGCAGGTCGATGCGCCAGATATCGTCGGGCTGCTTGTGCAATAGCGCCGATCGCCCGGCATGAAACGGCGGATCGAACCAGAACCAGCGCTCGGTCGGAAATTCGGCCGACATCCTGACGTCGGCGATCAGGAACTGATCCTCGAATGTTTGTCCTGCAAACTCGGCGCCCACCATCTGCCGCAGCGAGGAGCGGGCGCCGTCGCAGGCGACAACAAAGTTCGCATGCAAACAGTAGGGCCCGTCCGGCGTCGCGATGGTCAGCGCGACATAATCGTTGCGCTGCTCGAGCCCGGTCACCTTGTTGCACCAGCGTAAGGAGATCGCAGAAAGCTGCTCGACCCGATCGACCAGATAGGCCTCCGCATAGAATTGCTGCAGGTTGATGAAGGCCGGCCGCTTGTGGCCCTGCTCCGGCAACAGATTGAACTGATAAAGCTGCGAATTGCCGTGAAAGACCTTGCCGACGCTCCACACCACGCCCTTGTCGACCATGCGTTGGCCGATGCCGAGCCGATCCCAGAACTCCAGCGATCGCTTTGAAAAGCAGATCGCGCGCGACCCCTCGCCGATCCGGTCGGCATCGTCGAGCAGCACCACGGATTGGCCGCGCTGGGCCAGATCGATCGCAAGCGACAGTCCCACGGGTCCGGCGCCGACCACCACGACCGGATATTCGGTCACATTCGCGCCGGCCCGATCCTGATCGGGATGACGGCGATAGCCGAACTGGGTTTTTGACTGGTCTTTGGCCTGCGCCATGCCGCTCGAAACCTCCGACTAGCCAACGGCGTGCGAGCTTGCTAAATTAGTCGCATATGCAACTATCCTTATCCCCTCGCGGGGCTCCGTGCAACTCAAATTGGAAATACCTTGGCGAGACTTGACCTTTTCCGCTTTACGCCGTTCCGCCTGAACCGGTTGGCGGCCGAGGTCAGCATGGCGCTGTCGAGCGAGTATCGGGAGCGCTATGGGCTGGACATTCCGGAATGGCGGGTGCTGGCGACGCTCGGATTCCGCAACGGCGCCTGCAGCGCGCAATATATCTCGGACTGCACCCGCACGCATAAATCGACCATCAGCCGCGCCGTGACCGCGCTGATGCAGCGGCAGATCGTCGAGCGCGTCGAGAACGAAGACGACCGCCGCGAATTCGCCCTTCGCCTGACGCGCAGGGGCGAGACGCTCTACCAGAAGCTGATCCCGCGCCTCTTGCGCAAGGAGCAGGAGATTCTTGCTTGCCTCTCCGCGCGGGAGCGCAAGGAGCTTGCGTCCCTGCTCGGCAAGATCGAAGAAAGTCTCGATCTGGTGCAGACCAGTAAAGAGGCCGATGCGAAAGAGGCGTATTAGAATTCTCCGTCATGCCCGGCCTTGTGCCGGGCATCCACGTCCTTCCTTGCGAATCGTTTCAAAGAACGTGGATGGCCGGGACAAGCCCGGCCATGACGATGTTGGAGATCAAGCGTCCTACGCCCTGTCGATATGCCTCGCGATCACGGGGAAATACGCCTCGCCCGACCCCGCATCGATCGCTTCCTGCAAAATCCTGGCCGTCAGCTCGGCGCCACGAATCTGGATGCCGGCATCGCCGGCGAGTTCAAGCGCGTAGGCGAGATCCTTCAGCGCATATTCGGTCGAGAAGGCGCGTTCGGGAAACACGCCCGGCACGATCGCCTTGATGCCGTGGTTGCGCAGCGCAAAACTGTCGGCCGAGCCCTTCGACAACGTGTCGAGCAACAGTTTCGGATCGACGCCGTTGCGCCTGGCGACCGCGACCGCCTCGGCCAGCGCGTTGACGGTCTGAAACAGCACCATGTTGTTGAGGATCTTTGTCACTTGGCCGGCGCCGACATCGCCGCAATGGGTGACGTCGGTGGCAAAGCAGCGGATCAACGGCTCGATCACGGCAAACAATTCCGCTGATGCCCCGACCATGACGCTGAGCGTTCCATCCTGTGCGGCCTGACGGGTGCGCGCGATCGGGGCATCGGCCCAAGATGCGCCTTTGGCCTGCAATTGCCTTGCGAAATCGCGGGTCTGGCTGACCGACGACGTTCCGAGATCGACGACGACCTGCCCGCTTCGGATATTTTTCAGAACGCCGTCGCCTTCGAAAACGCTGCGCACATGCTTGGCGCTGGGAAGGCACAGGAACACGATCTCACTCACCGTTACGAGGGTGGCGACAGAACCCGCGACATCTGCACCCTCCTCGTGCAACCGCGCCAGCGGCTCCGGTGAAAGGTCGAACGCGATCACGCGTGCGCCGCTCTTCTTCACAAGGTTGCGGCAGATCGGCTCGCCCATCACGCCGAGACCGATGAAGCCGATGGTCTTGTACGACGCCATCGCGCGAACCTATTTGACGAAGGAACGCGACGGCGCCAGATGCAGCGAATAGGCATCGACCTTGTCGCTGGCGCGCGGATAGATCTCGGTCACGATCGGGTCGTGGCCCGGGATGAAGCGGTCCGGATGGCCGGCGAGACGCTCGACGATTTCCCAGCCCTGCGCCATGTCGCCGACATTATAGACGATCGGAAACGGGCTCCTCCGATGCAGATTGGCGTAATAATGCGCGGCGTCCGACGCCAGCACGACCGGACCGCGGGCGGTCTCGACCCGCACCACCTGCAATCCATCGGAGTGGCCGCCGACCCGATGCAAGGTCACCCCGGGCGCGACCTCGCCATCGCCGGAATGAAAGGTGACGCGCTCGCCATAGACATGGCGCACCATCAGCGTGACGTGCTCGACCGAGAACGGATGCCGCAGCAGCCCGGTGCACATGCAGCGTCCGGTCGCATAGCTCATCTCGCGATCCTGCAGATGGAATCGCGCGTTGGGAAAGCGATCGAGATTGCCGGCGTGGTCATAATGCAAATGCGTGACCACGATATCCCTGATGCTGTCTGCCGCAACACCGAAGCGATCGAGCGCATCGACCGGATTGAGCGTCAGCTTGCGGGCGCGCAATTTCGCCTCTTCGGCGTTGAAGCCGGTGTCGACCAGGATGTCGCGACCCGGCCCGCGGATCAGCCAGACGAAATAATCGAGGTCTTGCGCAGTGGTGTCATGCGGGTCCGGAATGAGAAAATTCAGGTGAAGCGTGCGCGGCGACATCGTCGCATAGCGGATGGCGTAGATTTCGTAGGCGTTTCCCATCGTTTCACTTCTTGTCGGTTGAGGATTTGGCGATGCTGGCACCAAGCCATCGTCGTCCGCGAAGGTCAAACGCGCGTTATGCACGGCCGGCCGCATGACGTGACGGCGACTCTTCTAATGTGAGGCTAGTCACATTACCCATTGCAGGTGCGCAAGGGAACCCGCGCGGGCGGGCCCGCGGGGACCATCGCTGCCCAACACGTTTTGCGCGATTTATTCCTTCCGGATACGGACGCCGCATCGCGGTGAATTGCCGCAATAACCGCGACTTCGCAAGCAGTTGACGGTGCGCGACCGTGGTTTGATAATGCGCCATCCCTAGAGTAAGGTCGCCGCGGCGCAAGCTGGAATCGGCGCCTCGTTGGCTGCTGGACCGCCGTAGAATGAAAACCCGCCTAGCACTGCTTCTGACGCTGATTTTTTCGGTCGCGTCGACCGCCCCCTCATTTGCGGCGGGCGATCGCTACGCCCTTGTGATCGGCAATGCGAAATACCCGGACGCCGAAGCGCCGCTCAAGGAACCGATCAACGACGCCCGTGACGTCGCCGACGAGCTCAAGCGCGACGGCTTCAGTGTCGATGTCGGTGAAAACCTCACCGGCGACGCGATGCGCCGCGCCTTCGACCGCCTTTACGGCAAGGTCAAGCCGGGATCGGTCGCGCTCGTCTTCTTCTCAGGCTTTGGCGTCCAGTCCGGCCGGCAAAGCTACATGATCCCGGTCGACGCGCAGATCTGGACCGAAGCGGACGTTCGCCGCGACGGTTTCAGCCTCGAGACCATCCTCGGCGAGATCAACAACCGCGGCGCCGGCGTCAAGATCGCCCTGATCGATGCCTCGCGGCGCAACCCGTTCGAGCGCCGGTTCCGCAGCTTCTCCGCCGGGCTTGCGCCGGTGATCGCGCCGAACGGCACGCTGGTGATGTATTCGGCCGCGTTGTCTTCGGTGATCAGCGACAATGGCGGCGACCACAGCCTGTTCGTGCAGGAATTGCTCAAGGAAATCCGCGTTCCGGACCTGATGGCGGAAGAAACGCTGAACCGGACGCGGGTGGGCGTCACCCGCGCCTCGCGCAGCGAGCAGGTGCCGTGGATTTCGTCCTCCTTGGCCGAGGATTTTTCCTTTATCCCGGGTGCCAGTGGTGGTGGTTCGCACCCCTCCGGTCCGACGGTCGCAACGCTTCCGCCGCCGCTTCCGGATCCCCCGCAGCCTCCGCCGGCGCCGCGTTACAATGCGCCCACGCCGCCACCGCCACAGCTGAACGACCTGCCTGCGCCCAAGCCGGCGGTGGAGACGGTCGCGCCGCCGCTCGAACAGCCGTCGAATAATACCAATAATAACAGCGGTTCGACCCAGGTTGCGCTGGCTGACGACCCGACCATCAAGAGCCTGACCCAAAAGCTCGACTCCAACCCGGATGACGTCAGCGCGCTGTACCGGCGCGGCCAGGTCTATGCCAGCAAGGGGGCCTATAGCCTTGCAATCAGGGATTTTGACGACACCATCCGGATCAACCCGCGCGACGTGGAAGCCCTCAACAATCGCTGCTGGGCGCGTACCGTGGTCGGCGACCTCCAGGCAGCGCTAAAGGATTGCAACGAGGCGCTTCGGCTGCGCCCGAACTTCGTCGACGCGCTGGACAGCCGCGGCCTGGTCAACCTGAAGAGCGGGGCGACGAGAAACGCTATCATCGATTTCGACGCCGCCTTGAAGATCAATCCGAGGCTGACCTCCTCGCTCTATGGGCGCGGCCTCGCCAAGCAGCGGAATGGCTCGATTTCCGAAGGCAATTTGGATATATCCAATGCCAAGGCGATGGACCCGAATATCGTCCAGGAATTCGCAAGTTACGGGGTGCGTTGACACTTATTTTAAGTCGAAGGAAGGCCGAGCCCTCGAACCCCAGGGCGGACGCCGGAGACAAAGGGGAAGACGCCGCGACCCGGTTTGTCCTCGCGGCTATTTGGATAGTCGATTTGAACGCGCGGGCTGCGCTGGAGGGACTTGCAATGTCGAGAGTGGCTGGAAGGACTCTTGCCGCGATTGTTTCGATCGTGGCGGTTGGTGCCGCACTTTCCTTTGGCATCGGCAAGGCGCTTGCCGCCGACGATGTCACCGAGGATCAGATCATCAAGGCCTTGGCGCCGACCAAGAAGCCGCTGACCCGGGGCCTGTCGGTAGGCCCGCAGGCGGATCCGGCGGCGACCGCCGCGCAGACCAAGTTTGTTTCGACCATCCGTGGCCGCACGACGCGCTCGCTCTCGATCACCGAGCGCGAGGAAATCGCCATCATCGCCAAGGACAAGCCGAATATCGATCTGGAAATCACCTTCGATTACAACTCGGCCGACATCAGCCAGAAATCGCTTCCGGCGGTGCAGGCCCTGGGACGCGCCCTCACCAATCCCGACCTCAAGGGCTCGATCTTCGTGGTTGCCGGTCACACCGACGCCGCCGGCGGCGACAGCTACAATCAGGATCTGTCGGAACGGCGCGCCGACTCGATCAAGCACTATCTGATGGACAAATACGCTATCGGCGCTGCCGACCTCGTGACCGTGGGATACGGCAAGAGCAAGCTCAAGGACCCGAGCCAGCCGATGGCGGAAGTCAATCGCCGCGTGCAGGTCGTGAACATGGAAAACCAGAACACGGCGTCCAAATAGACGTTCTCGTACCCGGTCGTGACGCCAGGCAGGGTCTTGCCGCTATCACGCGTCCCGCAATCCTGCGGGACGCTTTTCCTGTCGAACTCTTGTTTCACTGTCACGACTCAAGGTCTGGGTTAATCCGGCGATGAACCTCTCCGAGTATTTGAAGCCTGCGCTGGGCGTGGTTTTGGTTGCCGCCGCCGGGGTCGGATATTACTGGTTCGAGCATCGCTCGCATCCGGAAGAGAAGGAAGCACCGGGTCAGGCCCTGGTGGTCGTCACGAAATCGACCAATGCCTGTTTCTCCGACCTGGTGCGGGTCACCGGCTTCGTGGTGCCGCGCCGGGAGGCCGTGGTCGGCGCCGATCAGGAAGGCTCCAAGGTCACCGACCTCTTCGTCCGCGAGGGCGACATGGTCACCGACAATCAGGAACTCGCGCGCCTGAGCGCGCCGCCGCAGCAACCGGGCGGGCAGCAGAGAGCGAACCAGGGACCGGTATCGCTGCGCGCGCCCGCCGCGGGCCTTGTCACCGAGGTCAGGACCATCGTCGGAGCGCCGGCCTCGCCGCAGGCGGGCCCGATGTTCCGCATTTCCGTCAACAACGAGATCGAGCTCGATGCCGAAGTACCGGCGGTCCACATGCTCAAGCTCAATCCGGGCGCCACCGTGCGCATCAGTCGCGACAATGCGCCCGACCTGGTCGGACGGGTCCGCGTGGTGTCGCCGCAGATCGACCGCACCACGCAGCTCGGCCATGTCCGCATCTCCGTCACCAACAACCCGTCGCTGAAGGTCGGCATGTTTGCCCGCGCCAATATCGACGCCAAGCGCAGTTGCGGCGTGGCCGTTCCGCGGACCGCCATTGACCATCTCACCGTTCAGGTGGTCAAAGGCAATACCGTCGAGACGCGCAGGGTCCGGGTCGGGCTGGTATCCGACACCAACACCGAAATCCTTGAGGGCCTCGATGTAGGCGAAATCGTTGTGGCCGACGCCGGCTCTTCGCTGCATGATGGCGACCAGATCAAGACCATGTTCGCGGACGAAATCGATCGACGGGTACGCTGATGGCTCTCAATATCTCGGCATGGTCGATCCGCAACCCGCTGCCGTCCGTCGTCTTTTCGATCATTCTTCTGGTGCTGGGCTGGGTCTCGTTCACCAAGCTCGCGGTGACGCGGCTGCCTTCCGCCGACATTCCCGTGATCTCGGTTGCGGTTTCGCAGTTCGGCGCGGCGCCTGCGGAACTTGAATCGCAGGTCACCAAGACGATCGAAGACGGCGTCTCCGGTGTCGAGGGTGTCCGGCACATTTCCTCGTCGATCACCGACGGATTGTCGCTGACGACGATCCAGTTCGCGCTTGAAACCAACACCGATCGCGCGCTCAATGACGTCAAGGACGCTGTCACCCGCGTCCGCGCCAATCTGCCGCAAAACGTCACCGAACCGTTGATCCAGCGCGTCGACGTCATCGGCTTGCCGATCGTCACCTA
>JBATYU010000870.1:0-2096 GCA_049674245.1 Bradyrhizobium sp.
CTCCCAGGAGGCGCGCGCCGCCTACACCGCAGCCGCGGCGCAATCGACCAGCTATTACGGCCAACTGGCGCGCGCCAAGCTCGGGATGCCGCAGCTCGAGCTGAACGAGCCACCGGCCGCGAAAGCCCGCGCCGTCGAACGGCTCGAGATCGTCCGTGCCGTGCAATTGCTGTTCGACCTCGACGAGCGCGACATCGCGGTTCCCATCTTTGCCGACATGGGGGAAAACGGCGATCCCGACGCCATGGTGGGCCTGGGCGAACTGGCCTCGCGCGACGGCTATGCGCGCGGCATGCTGCTCGTCGGCAAGGCCGCGCTCAATCGCGGATTGCCGTTCGATTTCTATGGCTATCCGGTGACGGGCATTCCGCCCTACAGGGCGATCGGGCCCGAGGTCGAGAGAAGTGTCATCTTCTCGATTGCGCGGCAGGAGAGCGCGTTCAATCCAGGCGACGTCTCGCCGGCACAGGCCTATGGCCTGATGCAGGTGACGCCGGATGCGGGCCGCTACGTTTGCAAGAGAGCCGGCGTCAGCTTCGATCTCGCCCGGATGAAGACGGACCCGGTCTACAACGTAGCGCTCGGCGCCGCCGAACTGGGCGGCCTGCTGGAGGATTACCGCGGCTCCTACATCATGACCTTTGCCGCCTACAATGCCGGCCGCGGCAGCGTCAAGAAATGGATCGACCGTTACGGCGATCCACGCGATCCCAAGGTCGACGCGGTCGATTGGGTGGAATTGATTCCGTTCTCCGAGACGCGCAACTACGTGCAGCGGATCATGGAGAACCTGCAAGTCTACCGCGCGCGGTTCGGCGGCGGGACGCGGCTGCAGATCGAGGCCGACCTGCATCGCGGCGCCAGCGTGGAATAGCCGCCGCCCAACTTCCCATCGAAGGTAATTGACTGACGAGGAACTGCTCGGAACGCTCGCAGTCAGGGCGTTTTCGAAAAGGTGTTGCACAAATAACACTCAGGCATGATCAAGTTTTCTTCACAAGACATTGTTTTATAATGATATTTTCTAATAGCGCGATTTGCGGTCGAGACCACCGCGCAGCCAGCTACTTCCGCGGGTTTTCCGCTTCGCGCGCTGCACAAACGCCGAATCGAGCGGCCGGCGCGGCGATTCCATGACTGCCATTGTTCCGCGATAGATCCCGGAATCGCATCCTCCTGAACGAACTTCGGAAAGCTAAAGGGCGCTAGAGCGTGATGACTTTTCTTCGAATCGTCATCCCGCTCTATCTTTTTGTTCGAGCATGATCTTTTCGGAAAACCGGTACCCACTTTTCCGGATCATGCTCCAGCAAACCTATGATTCCAGTGCCGCCTTTCGATTTGAAGTTCCTGATCCAAGTTTGCCGCGCGTGACGCAGGAACACCAAATCGGCGACACTGGTTTCGATCGCGACGATGCCGGTTTCCCGAAACGGTGGTCCTTGCGCGGCGACTGGATTTTTAAGAGTCGCGGCCGCCTGAACTGTCCCGCAGGTGCGCGAGCCAGCAGTAACCCTTATTTTCCGGGCACAAGATGCATTTTCATTTTCCCGATGCGAAGCCGCCGCGACTTGAATCGGATGTTGTTCAGGAGCGCCTCAGGCGAGAACGCTCGATGAGCGGCACGCGCGCAATCGCGGGCGATTCACGTCGGTGCGATCAACGGGGTGGATATGGCTTGTGTGCGTTAGCTACCGATTGCAGCTCTGCAATGCCCCTTCTCATCTTATCCACGGCGACGATGCCCCGCCTCCAGACCCATGATTGCGACGGCCGGCCACCGCTGGACGCACCGCAGTCGTTGCGTTGAGCGTTCGGCAGCCCCGAATCTGCCGCTTGCGGCTCGCCGCCGCGTCGGGCATATCGGCCTTGTTGGAGACGTGGCCGAGTGGCTGAAGGCGGCGGTTTGCTAAACCGTTATAGGGTTGTAAAGCCCTATCGAGGGTTCGAATCCCTCCGGCTCCGCCACCCTTCGCCCTGCGGGCTTCGGGTGGGCGATTCTACCGCCCTATCCTATGTTTGCCGCCCTTCAATGCGTCGTGATCCAGGCCCGCGCTTCGCGCTGGGCCATGGCGATCTCGCCCTCCGACATCATC
>JBATYU010000871.1:0-1865 GCA_049674245.1 Bradyrhizobium sp.
GCGTCGCGCTGGCCGAGCCCGGCGCGCATCTCGCCGAGCGTGAACCAGGCGGAGGCAAAATTCGGTGCCAGCTCGGTAGCCTGCAAGAGCAAATCGGCGGCGGCGGCAAGATCACCCTTCAATTGCAGATCGCGCGCGAATTCGAACCGGCGGTCGGCGACAAGATCGCCGGAGGACAGGAACAGGCGCACGGGCATTTAACCACTTTCGTCATTGCCGGACTTGCCGCCTTCGCGAAAGCTTCGGCGGCCCGGGACGCGTAGCCCGTCGAAGCCTCGGCGTAGACGGGATCCGGCAATCCGTCAAAACGAAGATTTTTCCGGAAGATGGATGCGCGGGTCAAGCCCGCGCATGACGGCTAAAAATCGGGGCAAGCCGAACCTATATGACAAAAATGCGTCCGCAAGACATCCTGATGCCGGTCCCCGCCGGGCTAGCTTGCAAGGTGGGCGGCTTTCATATCGATCCGGTGCGTCCCGTGGAGCGTGCCGTGATCACCCACGGCCATTCCGACCACGCCCGGGCCGGCCATGGCGCGGTGCTAGCGACCCAAGAGACGCTCGACATGATGCGGCTGCGTTATGGCTATGATTTTGCGCGCTCTACGCAGGCGATCGCTTATGGCGAAGAGATCGGGCTCGGAGACGTCACCGTCAAATTCCATCCCGCCGGCCACGTGCTGGGCTCGGCGCAAATTGCAGTGTCCTGCAAGGCCACGCGCATCGTCGCCTCCGGCGATTACAAGGACGCGCCCGATCCCACCTGCGCGCCTTTTGAGGTCGTGCCCTGCGACGTCTTCATCACGGAAGCCACGTTCGGCCTGCCGGTGTTTCGTCACGGCGACGCGACCGACGAGATCAAGAAACTGCTGGCGTCCGTGGCGCTGTTTCCGGAGCGGGCGCATCTGGTCGGCGCCTATTCGCTCGGCAAGGCGCAGCGTTTGATCGCGCTGCTTCGTCTGGCCGGTTACGACGCGCCGATCTATTTGCACGGCGCGATGGAGAAGATCACACACTACTATGAGAGCCGCGGCGTGGTGCTCGGCGAGCTGCGCGCCGTGAAGGGCATGAAGAAAGCCGATCTCGCCGGCACCATCACGCTGGCGCCGCCGACCGCCACCTCGGATATCTGGACAAGGCGATTCCCCGATCCGGTCACGGCGTTCGCGTCGGGCTGGATGCGGGTGCGCGCCCGCGCCCGCCAGCGCGGCGTCGAGCTGCCGCTAGTGATTTCCGACCATGCCGATTGGGACGGACTGACCGCGACGATCGACGCCACCGGCGCCGGCGAGGTCTGGGTCACCCACGGCCAGGAAGACGCGCTGGTGCATTGGTGCCAAACAAAAGGTCTCGCCGCGCGGCCGCTCGATCTGGTCGGCTATGGCGATGAGGAAGAAAGCGAGACGTTGCCTGAAGGCGAAGAGGCCGAGGCATGAACCGCTTCGCCGAACTGCTGGATCGCCTCGCCTATGAGCCCGGCCGCAACAACAAGCTGCGGCTGATATCGGCGTATTTCCGAAAGGTAGGCGACCCCGATCGCGGCTACGCGCTGGCGGCGCTGACCGGCGCGCTGTCGTTCAAGCACGCCAAGCCCGGGCTGATCCGCGACCTGATCGCCGAGCGTACCGATCCGGTGCTGTTCGCTTTGTCCTATGATTATGTCGGCGACCTCTCGGAGACGGTGGCGCTGATGTGGCCGAAGGTTTCGCCGCAGACGCTTTCTGCTCCCCTCCCCCCGCGAAGCGGTGGGGTCCGAGGCGAGCGAAGCTCGCTCTCGAGGTCGGGGGTGGGGGGTGGCTCCGCGATCACAGATGCTGCGATCCGTGCCGATAGACCCCCCACCCCCGACCCCACCCCGCCCCCCGC
>JBATYU010000872.1:0-3475 GCA_049674245.1 Bradyrhizobium sp.
GGCTGGGGCGGCTCGTGCTGCGGCG
Organism: Bradyrhizobium sp.; assembly: GCA_049674245.1. GTDB lineage: Bacteria > Pseudomonadota > Alphaproteobacteria > Rhizobiales > Xanthobacteraceae > Bradyrhizobium. The sequence continues at coordinate 26 of JBATYU010000872.1, forward strand.
CTAGCGTCGGCGCGCTGCCGCTGTCCAGCCATCCGGCCAGGCGCGACATCAAATTCGTGGTCTCGTCGTGTTTGGCATTGGAGACAAACGGGTCGGCGTAGCATCGCGCGCCAGCGGCCTTCGCCACCCGCGCCACGTGATCGGTCAGCCCCGGCGCGCCCGAGGTGTAGACGATGTCGTTTGGCGACAAATTCGGCAAATGCTCGGTCGGCAGTCCGCCGCGAAAAGCCGCCGAAACGCGCTGCGGCTCGGTGACGACAGGCACGATCGTGACATGGGGAAACAGCGCCAGCCGGCACAGCGCGCGGTCCATGTAAAACGAGGGCAGATCGCGCGCGGCGACCACAAAGATCAGCTCGCGCTCGGGCCGCTCCGTGATCGCCGCGGTCGCAATCGACCACATCGGCGCAAATCCGGTGCCGCCGGAGACCAGCACCATCCCACCGCGATGCTTGGGCCGGAAAAAGGCGTGGCCGTACGGGCCGGTCAGCCGCACCCGATGCCCCGCGCGGATGCTGGTGCCGAGCGCCATGGAAACCGCGCCGTCAGGAAGCTGTCGAATGTGAAAATGCAGCAGATGCGGATTGGGGCCGCGTTGCAGCGGATAGGTCGGGCTGTAGCAGCGCGAGGGAAAGCCGCGGAATTGCACATTGCAATATTGGCCGGGCAGATAATCAAGCGGCTTCTCCACCTCCATGGTGACGCCGACGACATCGGGCGCCAGCCGCGCCAGATGGGTGACCTGCGCCGACAGCGAGACCGGATCGGGGACCGCTTCGGTGACGATTTTCAGATCCGAGACGATCCGCGCCTGGCAGGCATGGATCATGTCGCTTCCATCATCGTTGCCGCCAAACACCTTGCCCTCGACCCTGCGCACCCGGCAGGTGCCGCAAATCCCGGTCCGGCAATCGTGCGGCAGCTCGACGCCGTTCATGATCGCGCCGTCGAGCAGGAGGTCGCCGACATTGGCGACAAAGCTCTCCTCGTTGACAGTTACCTTGCAGGTCTTTCTCATCGCTTATTCCGCATCATTTCATTCCACTTCAAGACGAATCGGCCGGACGTGGCGGGTATGCCGGATCTGGCTGTGATCGAAGGCCGCGACCCGCATGAAGGTGCCGCTCTTCAGCGGCACGTCGTAGGGGCTTTTGGTGTCGAGCTTGCGTGCCACCTCGAGCGCCCAGTGCCCGCTCGCCCAGCGCGCCGCGCAGCGCACGTCGGCGCGGTCGCCGGAAAATTCGCCGGCGATGATGACGCCCGGCAGCACGGTGCCTTTCGGGATCAACTTGTCGAGCTCGGTCGCATACGGCACCGATTCGGTTTCGGTCATGAACCAGCGCGCCCCGTCGCTCTCGCCCAGATTCGGGTCCAGCGAAATCTCGTCCCCCATCGCGGTCTGGATCGCCGCCAGATCCTTCGGCAGCCGGCGCGGCGTCACCAGCGGGTTGGCTTGCGCATTGCCTTCGGTCGGAATTTCCGGCGCGGCGATGAAATTTTCGCTGTAGTTCGGTGTTCCAGGATCAGGAGCGAATCCGCCCCGGTACGGCGTGACGTAGCGCGCTTGTTCGGGCGTCGGATCAAGCGGCGGGCCGAAATGCGCGTCGTCCATCCACCCGGTTGAGCCGCTGGTCGCTTTCCATTGCCAGACGTCGACGTAGCGGCTGTCCGCCGTGAAATGCAGGCCGCGGCCGGTCATGGTGGCAGGCCGCTCGGGAATCGGACGCGGACCGGCATGGAAGGTGTTGTCGCCGGCCAGCACGGCATCGGAGGTGGTCAAGAGCACGGAAAACTTGTCCTCGTTGTAGTCGTGCTCGTCGCCGCTCTCATGGCCGCTGTGCAGCACGTGCCAGCCGTCGATTTCCTTGATCAGCGGCAGCTGTTTCAGCGACCGCGTCGGGTCCTCCCAGATGAACAAAAAATACGCCCAGGTGCCGTCGTGCACGGCGCGGATGTCGACCCGCGATTCGCCCCTGCCGTCGAAATTGCCGCCCTCATTGGTCATCACCGAATAGGGCTGGATGTTGCGCCAGACCCGGTCGGAGGTGTCGCCGTCGAGCGTCGGCGTATCGGTGACGTCGATGCGGTGAATTTGCAGCCGGTCGACCGAAAGCCAGTCGGCCGCCAACAGCGCCGACGTGCCGGTGATCGCAATCGCGGCGGCGACCACCAGGGGATTGGATTGCAGGGTCGGGTTGCGCGGTTTCACAGGCCGCGCCGCCAGCGCCGCCATCTTCGGGCGCTGCTGCGCGGCCGAGTGATGGGCCGCCGGCCGATGCCGCGTGATGTCAGTGATGTCGTCCGGCGGAGTTTGCGGATGTGGTCTTTCCGGATGGCGCTCGTCCCGATGAAATGGCGCCTGCGGGGCCATGTTGGGCGCCTGCGAGACAGGCGGCCTTTGCGGATGTGGACGCAAGGGCGGCGAGGGCATGTTGGGCGCCTGCGAGGCCATGTTGCCGGGATGCTCGGCCTCCGGCGCGAGCCGCGCCGATTGCTCGACCAGCAGCGTCAGCAATTCGACGGCATCAAGCCGCGGCGGCGGCGCGGGCAAGCGCTCGGGGCGAAAGATCCGCAGCAATTGCGACATCCCGCCGATGGCGTAGTGCGTCAGGATGTGAAGGCCCGCAAAGCTCACCATCGCCCAGGTCGCGTACCAATGCACCATCGCGGCGTCGTGGCCGGCGTAGATGCCGAAATACAACAGGCCGCCCGAGACGATCAGCGCCAGCATCGAAAGGAAGAACACCCAGTTCAAGACCACGCTGATCGCGCCCAGCCTCGCCTGCCTGCGGCCGAACAATCCGCGCAGGCGAATCCGGTCGAGCTGCACGCGGCGGCCGAGGCCGGACCGGGCGAGATAGATCGTGTAGGCGATCGGCACCGCGACCAGCACCACGGCCGCCTGCATGTGCGTGGTCCAGACCCCGGAGCGCGGCAGCAAGATATCGAACAGGTTGATCCAGCTGCGGTCCGGCGCTTCGGTGGCGATGCGCAATCCGGTCGCAAACGCAACGCCGGATGCGAACACAAGCAGCCAGTGCAGGATGATGGTCCCGTAGTCGGTCTTGCGTTGCCTCACAGGCGCCCTCCCGTGTCGGGAAGGCCGCACCCGGTGACATCGAACCTGCGAGTTTGGGACCGGGCGACATTTCGCCAGGAGTAAGTGTTGTTGGTACGCAAACTATCTGTCCCCCACGATGTAAGGATTCACCGAACCCGGCGAATGAAAGATCCTCTCGTTTTTGTTTTTGCGCCGCTTGTGGATCGACCGGTCGACCTCCAGCGCCCCTTTAATCCCCAAGGCGCTGGAGGCCGTGCGCGTCCGCCGCTAACCCCACATGTGGTGGAAGTGGTGGTGCGCCATTTCGCCGAACGGCTGATGGTGCGGGTCGATTGACGCGAGGTCGGCGGTGGTCGCGAGATGATCGGCAGCAGCGGGTGCCGCCGGCG
>JBATYU010000873.1:0-2043 GCA_049674245.1 Bradyrhizobium sp.
GCACAGCCGCAGCCGATGGAAATGCCGACAGCCCCGATACCGCCAAGTCTACTTTTCTTCGACGCGCTTCACCCCCTAGAGCAGCGCGCAACCGCCCTGACACTGAAAATTCAAAATCGCATTGAGATGTTTAGGAAGCGTTACTGAGAAGTCTTAGAGCGTTTCATTGCTTGTCTGAATCGAAAGGGGATTCCGCAGATCGGTGGAATGTGATTCAAGCTGCTGGCTGGGTAGGAGGCCAGCAGGGATGACGCGAGCCTATTCCAATGATCTTCGGGAACGTGTTGTAGCGGCAGTCAGCTCGGGGGAGGGCTGCCGTGCTGTTGCCGCCCGGTATGATGTGGCGGTTTCGTCGGTGGTGAAGTGGTCGCAACGCTATCGGGCGACCGGCAGTGTGGCCCCCGGCAAGATGGGCGGGTATCGCAAACGGGTCCTGGAGCCGCATCGGGCGTTCATCGTGGAGCGGATCAACCAGACGCCGCATCTGTCGTTGCATCGTCTGAAGGACGAACTGGCCGCCCGTGGCGTTTTCGTCTCGCACACGGCGGTGTGGGTGTTTCTGCGCCGCGAAGGGCTGCGGTTCAAAAAAACGCTGTTCGCCCTTGAGCGCGGCCGGGCCGACATCGCGCGACGGCGCGAGCGCTGGAAGGCCTGGCAAGGGCGCTTCGACCCCCGGCGTCTCGTCTTCATCGACGAGACCTGGATCAGGACGAACATGGCCCCGCTACGCGGCTGGGGAGCCAAAGGCAAGCGCCTGATCGGCTTTGCCCCCCAGGGGCGCTGGAAGACCCTCACTTTCCTCGGTGCGTTGCGTTTCGATCAGCTCACCGCCCCCTGCGTCTTCGATGGCCCGATCAATGGCGAATGCTTCAGAGCCTATGTCGAGCAGGTCCTGATCCCGACCCTGAGGCCCGGCGACATCGTCATTCTCGACAACCTCGGCAGCCACAAGGCAAAGGCGATCGCCACCATGCTCAGGGCTGTAAAAGCCCGCCTGTGGTTCCTGCCCAAATACTCCCCCGACCTCAATCCGATCGAGCAAGCCTTCGCAAAGATCAAGCATTGGATGCGCTTGGCCCAGAAGACCAATGCCGAGGACGCTTGGCGAGCTCTCGGCGACCTCGTCGCAGCCTTCAAACCCCGCGAATGCCAAAACTACTTCACCAATGCCGGGTATGTTTCCGTCGAAAGATGAAACGCTCTAGGTCTGTGGCGGATATCCTGAAGGTCGTTACCGCTGATCGTGCGGGATAGGCTCGCGGGGTCGATCAGGCGCCGGCGCGAACCTCGTCGCGCCGGCGGATGAAGAAATCGAGATTCGTGCGCAGCCGCTCGTTTCCGGGCTCGAACTCCAACGCCTGGCGCCCCCAATCGACCGCCCGATCCATCACGTTGAGATGCCAGCAGGCGATGGCCCCCAGATCGAAGAGCCGATAGCTCCAGCAATTCTCGTCGTCCAGATAGCTTCCCGTGCGCCAGGTCTTGTCGATTCCATTGGTGCAGGCCCAGAAGAGATTCGGCCAGTCTTCGTAGTGATGGAATTCCTCGGCCAGATCGAGCCAGATCTCCCGCCGGTGCGGCGCTTCGTTGCGGGCCTTCTCGAGCCAGGACAACCGCTTCTCCGGAAGCATTCGCGCCAGATAACGCATCGCCTCGGCGCGTTCGTCGCCCCAAATGCTGGTCGGTAGGGCCAGATAACGCTGCAGCAGTTCGCAAGCCTGTTCCGGCCGGTCCGCCCACATATATTCCCGCCCCAGCCAGAAGCAGATCTGCGCGTCCTTCGGATCTTCCTTATGGGCGAGCTCCATCAGGGGCAGATATTGCCGGCGGGTCGGCTTGCTGTGATCCTGAACGTGATACATCACGACACCGTCGCAGTTGCGCGCGACCTCGCTCTCGCCGCTGAAGAACAGCGCCTCATGCACCGGACGCTTGAAGCGATAATTCCAGCGGTGGTGGAAGCTCTTTGACGGCGCACCGCCCGTCGGATCGAGATCCTCGACGCTCGCCCGCAGTATCATCCGGCTGTAGAGAGCCGTGGTC
>JBATYU010000874.1:0-6023 GCA_049674245.1 Bradyrhizobium sp.
CCACCCTCTCGTCATCCTTCGAGGCGCGCAAGAAAGGGCGCGCACCTCAGGATGACGTACTCCGGAGCTCTACGAAAAAGCCTGAATGCCGGTGATGGCCCGCCCCAGGATCAGCGCGTGGACGTCGTGGGTGCCTTCATAGGTGTTCACGGTCTCCAAATTCGCGGTATGGCGCATCACGTGATACTCGATCTGGATGCCGTTGCCGCCGTGCATGTCGCGGGCCATCCGCGCGATGTCGAGCGCCTTGCCGCAGTTGTTGCGCTTGACGATCGAGATCATCTCCGGCGCCATCTTGCCTTCGTCCATCAGGCGGCCGACCCGAAGCGAGGCCTGCAGGCCGAGCGCGATCTCGGTCTGCATGTCCGCGAGCTTCTTCTGCACCAGTTGGGTTGCCGCCAGCGGCCGGTTGAACTGCTTGCGGTCGAGCGTGTATTGCCGCGCGCGATGCATGCAGTCTTCCGCGGCACCCATCGCCCCCCAGGAAATGCCGTAGCGGGCGCGGTTAAGGCAGCCGAACGGCCCCTTCAGCCCCGATACGTTGGGCAGCAGCGCGTCCTCGCCTACCACCACGCCATCCATCACGACCTCGCCGGTCACCGACGCGCGCAAGGACAGCTTGCCGCCGATCTTCGGCGCCGACAGGCCCTTCATGCCTTTTTCGAGGATGAAGCCGCGGATCTGATGGTCATGGGCGGCCGATTTCGCCCAGATCACGAACACGTCGGCGATCGGGGCATTGGAAATCCACATCTTGGTTCCAGTCAGGCGGTAGCCGTCGGAAACTTTTTCAGCGCGGGTCTTCATGCCGCCGGGATCGGAACCGGCATCCGGCTCGGTTAGGCCGAAGCAGCCGACCCATTCGCCGGTGGCAAGCTTGGGCAAATATTTCTTGCGCTGGTTCTCATCGCCGTAGGCATAGATCGGGTGCATCACCAGCGAGGACTGCACCGAATTCATCGAGCGGTAGCCGGAATCGACGCGCTCGATCTCGCGCGCCACCAGGCCATAGGCGACATAGCTCGCATTGGCGCAGCCATATTCCTCCGGCAGCGTGATGCCGATCAGGCCGAGTTCGCCCATCTCATGGAAGATGTCGCGATCGACCTTTTCTTCGAGATAGGCCTTGGTGACGCGCGGCAACAGCTTGTCCTGCGCATAGGCGCGCGCGGTATCGCGCACCATGCGCTCGTCTTCGGTGAGTTGCTCGTCGAGCAGGAACGGATCGTCCCATTGGAAATTCGCCGCGGACGGCTTGTCCTTGGTCTGAGGGCGCACGCTCATGAGAATTCCTTTCACATCAGTCTCTATAGAATTGTCTGTTAAATTAAAGTGCTACGGGCAGAAGCGCAATTGAATTGGATGAACCTCTGTTTCGTCATTCCGGGGCGCGAGTGAAACGAGCGAACCCGGGATCTCGAGATTCCCCGATGCGCAATTGCGCATCTGAGGTCTGGTGCTCGCACTCTGTCCCGGAATGACGCTAACGCATCAAACTTCAAGCTGTTCGTTGGAGACGATCTCGATGCCGAAGCCGGACAATCCCTTGTAGTCATGCACCGACGAGGTGAGGTGGCGGATCGAGGTCACGCCCAGATCGCGCAGGATCTGCGCGCCGACACCGACCTCGCGCCATTGCCGATTGCGGTCGGCTTCGGCGGACTTCTCCTGCGGCAGCGGCGCAACCGGAACGCCGGCGGCGCCATCGCGCAGGTACACCAAGACGCCGCGGCCGGACTTCTTGAAATGCTCGAGCACCGTCAGCATGCGCTTTTGCCCTGTAAAAATGTCTCTGACGATGTTGGGCTTGTGGAACCGGGTCAACACGTTCTTGCCGTCGCCAACCCCGTTATAGACGAAAGCGACATGGGCGATCTCGTCGAACGGCGAGCGATAGGCGTAACCCTGCAGCGGCCCGATCGGGCTCTCCGTGGTAAAGGTCGCCACCCGCTCGATCAGCTTCTCGCGCGCCTGGCGATAGGCGATCATGTCGGCGATGGTGACATGCTTGAGCTTGTGGGAGCTTGCAAAGCGCGCCACCTGCTCGCCCTTCATGACCGTACCGTCGTCGTTCATCAATTCTGAGATGACGCCGACCGGCGGCAGGCCGCTTAGCTTGCAGAGGTCGACCGCAGCCTCGGTATGGCCCGAGCGCAACAGCACGCCGCCGTCGCGCGCGATCAGCGGGAAGATATGCCCGGGCCTTGCAAAATCATTGGCGCCGGCGTTTGGATTGGCGAGCGCGCGGCAGCAGGAGGCGCGTTCTTCCGCCGAAATCCCGGTGCCGCCATCGGGCTTGTAGTCGATCGACACCGTAAAGGCGGTGGTGTGGTTGGATTCATTATGCGCGACCATCGGGTCGAGCCGCAGCCTTCGCGCGTCCTCGGTCGTGATCGGCGCGCAGACGATGCCCGAGGTGTGGCGGATGATGAACGCCATCTTCTCGGGCGTGCAGAGCGAAGCCGCGACGATCAGGTCGCCCTCGCCTTCGCGATCCTCGTCATCGGTGACGACGATGAGCTCGCCGCTGGCAAAGGCCTGCAGGACTTCCTGGATCGTATCGGGCATTATGGCGGACTTCGGATTCGGGACACTAGGTGTGCCGGCAGCATTAGCCGGACTCCGATACTTGCGCCAGCTTCATTACGCAGGGCAGAGCGGCTCTGGCGTCGCAGCGCCGCCGGCCGTCGCTTAAGGACAAGCGGCCCTTTGAAGGCCCTTGGAGCACGCCCTCGGGCAAATAGGAGAAATTCACGGTCGTGAACAGCGGCGTCTCGTCGACTGCATATAAGCGCCAGGCGTAACTCCAAACACGCGGCGAAAATGTCGGGTCAGGTGGCTTTGATCGGCGAAGCCCGTCGCGGCCGCCACATCTGCCAGGGTAGCGCCATCGGCAATCAGAGCCTGCGCGCGCTTCAACCGTGTGTTCATGACAAAGCCGTGCGCAGTCAGGCCGATCGTATTCTTGAACAGGCGCATGAAGTGATAGGGACTTAGCCCGGCCGCGCCAGCTAATCGGTATAAGGTCAGTGACCGATCGCTGAAGTGAGCTTCTACGTACTCTATCGCTCGGCGAATCGGCCGCGTCAAAGGTGGCGCTTCACTCAACACCAGTGATGCACCGCTTACGTGCTTGATCGCCGCCAACACGGCGTAGGCAAACGCTTCTTGCCGCGCCAGTGCATCTGATTGTTCATCCGCCAGAATGCGATGACAGCGGAGCAGATGGTAGCATGTCTCATGCGCCTCGAATGAAGTACCAGCGCCTACAGGAAGCGGCGTCCGAGCCAGCCGAGACACGTCATGTACAAGCGACCTGAGCGTCTCACGGTCCGGATAGAGCGCAATGTGCGACCATCCGTGTGCGCCGTCCGCTGAGCGGGCCGAATGCGCGACACCGGGCGGAATGACAAGCAGGTGCCCCGCGACGGCAACGCCCTCAACTGCACCGACCGAGTACTTCTGCGCCCCGCCCGTGTAAACCGCGATGACGTATTCGTCATGTTCATGCCTCGGATAGGTGTGAGCATCGCAGGTGGCGATTAGAAGATCGATACCATGCGCCCCCAGTTGTTGGTCACGCCAATATCTGAAACGGTTTCCAGGCATCGCGACGCCGCTCAAAAACTGTCCTATTCTATAGGAATAGCAATCCTGTTCTATATCAAGTGGTGACCGGGAGCTACCGAGACGGGACCAATTCCGGGGAAAGCATATGACATTCGTGCCAACCAAGACGCAGCAGTCGATGCGCCGGCCCTCTATGCAGACCATTGGAGTACTTGGAGGCATGAGCAATCAAGCAACTGCGGAGTACTATCGTCTTATTAATGACGCGATCAATGCCCGCCTGGGGGGATGGAATACGGCGGAGATCATCATTAGCTCGGTCAACTTTGCCAACATCGAGTACTTCGTTCGGAACGAGCTTTGGACCGAAGCGGGCAATTATCTGGCGGAAAAGGCAAGGGGCCTGGAGCGTGCCGGGGCCGACATGCTAGTTTGCGTTTCTAATACGATGCACCGCGTCTCGGACTACTTCATGCAAGACGTTGCGATCCCCTTTCTGCACATCGTCGATCCGACCGCGGAAGCGATCAACGCGATTGGCTGCAAACGCGTCGCTTTGCTCGGCACTAAGCCAGTGATGGCGTCGAACTACCTGCGGGACCGCTATGAAAAAAAGCACGGCATCGAGATCATTGTTCCCAAAACTACCGACCAAGACATCATCGATCGGATTATCTTTGACGAGTTGGTCAGGCGTCGACTGGAATCGACTTCAAAATCGGCGTACCTCGGTATAGTCGATGGGCTTCACGCGGAAGGTGCCGAGGGCATCATTCTCGGCTGTACAGAGATTTTCCTGCTTATTAGTCAGCCGGATCGGCCACACATTCCCTTCTTCGATACCACAACACTTCATGCCGAGCGGGCAGTCGATCTTGCTTTGTCCCGCAGTGCACCGAATTCCGGGTAAGGTTCGGGAGCAACAGTTGCCGTTGGCAAAAGCTCACTGACCGCTGAGATCAAGCAAAAACAAGGGAGAGACGCTGTCCATGACCTCCGCAACATTCGACTTTTCGCCGTTGCTGGCGGCCGGGCTGCCGGCGCCCGCGGCGAGGTGGACGGGCCTCGCAAGATACAGCTTTGTCGGCGGCAACAACGACCCCGAACAGGTGCCGGTGGACGGCCTGATCGACGCCGCGAGCGCCGTGCTCAGGCGCGAGGGCAAGACGCTCGCGACCTACGGGCTTGCCCATGGTCCGCAGGGTTACCGTCCTCTGCGCGAATTTCTCACGGCGAAATTGAAGCGCGACGCCGCCATCAACTGCACGGCCGACGACATCATGATCGTCTCCGGCTCGCTGCAGGCGCTCGATCTCGTCAATGCGACACTGCTCATCCGCGGCGATACCGTGATCGTCGAGCAGGACACCTATCAGGGAGCGCTGAACCGGCTGAGCAGGCTCGGCGTCAACGCCGTCGGCATTCCGCTCGACCATGAGGGGATGCGGATGGATGCGCTGGCGTCGGCGCTTATCGACCTCAAGCGCCGCGGCGTCACGCCGAAATACATTTATACCATCCCGACGGTGCAGAACCCGACCGGGACCATCATGCCGGAGGCACGGCGGGCCGAACTGCTGAAGCTGTCGCAAGCATACGGCGTGCCGGTTTTCGAGGACGATTGCTATTCCGATTTGATCTGGGACGGCAAGCGTCCGCCCGCGATCCATGCCATGAGCAAAAACGGCGGCGTGATCCATATCGGCTCGTTCTCCAAATCGATCGCGCCGGCGTTGCGCGTCGGCTTCATCGTCGCGCCCTGGGAAATGCTGTCGCGGCTTCTGGCGCTAAAGACCGACGCCGGGAGTGGCGCGCTGGAACAGATGGTGCTGGCGGAATATTGCACGCCGCATTTCACCACCCATGTGCCAAAACTGACGCGCGGGCTTCGCGCCAAGCTCGATACGCTGATGGAGGCGCTCAACGCGCAGTTCGGCACCTCGGCGGAATTCGAAGCGCCTGCGGGCGGCATCTACCTGTGGGTGAAATTGCCCGACAATGTCGATACGCTGAAACTCTACCAAGCCGCGCTCGCCGCCGGCGTCTCCATCAATCCGGGGCCGGAATGGTCGACCAACAAGGCCTATGCCGGCTGCCGGCTGCGGCTGTGCTTTGCGAGCCCCTCGCACGAGCAGATCTGCGAAGGGGTCGCCGTGCTCGCCGAGGTCTGCCGGAAGGAGTTCGGCGTGCCCGCCAGAAGCGCGAATGTGGAGAAGCGGGCCCCCATGTCAATTTGAATCCGGTTTCACGAGATACGCGATTGCCTGCTGACACCACACTGTCAGCAGGCTTGCGCTAGCGCAACATATCATCAACAGGATTTCCAACATGGCGGGGCCTCATTCCCAGCATCGCTTAGCCCGGATTTCTCACGGCGTTTGGTCGAGTGCTGGGGCAAGCTGAGTTTGGCGAGACCGCAACCGGCGCCGGTCATTTGGGCATGACGTCTCGCC
>JBATYU010000875.1:0-2749 GCA_049674245.1 Bradyrhizobium sp.
CGCCCAGCCCGAAGATGAGTATCGACATCGACAAGACGATCGCGGAGAACAGAAAACGAAAGCCGGGCAGCATCGGGAGGCGAATCCGCCTTTGCGGGGTTCTGCGAAGGCCTTTGAGCCAGCGGGAACGCGGTGAAAACGGAACCGGCCGCGTTCGCGGCGCATTCGAGGGCCGCGCGCTCGCGAATCAGGTTGATCCGAGGATATCGCAACGTATCCGATGTCGTTTGTTAAAAATCGGCGGCGTGAAGGCCGCGCCACCTCCGGAGAACTCTTTCCTTTGACTGTGAGACTTGCTTGCAACGGCGCTCACAAGCGATCACAAAGACCAAATCTGGCGCAAATTGGCCGGAATTGTCTTGAATGCGCCGCGTTCTTCGGTCATCTCCCGTTAACGGCCCGGTGTGGCTTGGGGTCTATACAAGAGCGATGATGATCAAACATTTTCTGACGGTCTTTGCGGTCGCGGCGGCGGGCGCGGCTGGAACCTCGCTTGCCCATGCCCAACAGGGCTATCCGGTGCCGCCCGGGTCGATTTTTTCGCAAACGCCGGGACAATATCCGCCGGGCTACTCGGCCGATTATCGTCGCGGCCCGGGCGCGCCCGACTTCGACGCCTTGGAGGACGATGAGGCGCCGCAGAACTCCGCCGCGCTGCCGCCGCCCGGTCCTCCGGTGTTGTCGCCGGACGATCCGCGCTACGGCAGGCCCGCTGGGCCCCCACCGGTTTACTCCGCCGCCCCGACCGGTCCCATACTTTCACCGGATGATCCGCGCTACGGCAGGCCCGCTGGGGCCCCACCGGTTTACTCCGGCGCCCCGACCGGTCCCGTACTTTCACCGGATGATCCGCGTTATGGCCGCCCGGCCGGCCCGCCGCCGGTGATCTACGCCGATCGTCCTGGCGGCCGGCCGCAGCCCATCGATCCCAACGACGACGATCGCGGCTTGCGTCCACCGGAGTCGATCGGCGCTACCGGCGCGGTGCGGCCTCCGGTCGGTGCCGACGGCAGACCAGTCTCACTGGCGGCGCTGCCGCCGGAGGAACAGCCGGAAGTCGCCCCGGTGCAGCTGTCGCCCAACCTGCGTCGGCAGGAGGTTACTTTCCCCACCAAGGAGCCGGCGGGAACGCTGATCGTCGATACGCCCAATACCTATCTTTACTACGTGCTCGGCGGTGGTCGTGCGATCCGTTACGGCGTTCGCGTCGGCCGCGACGGCTTTACCTGGACCGGCGTGCAGAAGATTTCGCGCAAGGCCGAGTGGCCCGACTGGCATCCGCCGCCGGAAATGATCGACCGTCAGCCCTATCTGCCGCGCTTCATGGCCGGCGGTCCGGGCAATCCGCTCGGCGCGCGCGCGATGTATCTCGGCAACACCGTTTTCCGCATTCACGGTACCAACCAGCCCTCGACGATCGGCAAGTTCGTCTCGTCGGGTTGCATCGGCATGCTGAACGAAGACGTGTCGGACCTGTTCGACCGGGTCAAGGTCGGAACCCGCGTGGTCGTATTGCCGGGTGGCCCGCCGCCGGGAATGGCGACTGCCTCAGTGCAGCCGGTGCCGGGACCTGCGGTCCCCGGCGCGCCCGCTCCGCCGCCTGCGCGGATGTCGAACGGTCCGGTCCCGGGCACGCAGCCGACCGTGGTGCCGCCGCTGCCCGCGCCGGTGACGGTGCGCTAGGCCGCAGTTCTTGCGTCATTGCGAGGAGCAAAGCGACGAAGCAATCCATTCTTGCTTCGTCGGGCTCCTGGATTGCTTCGCTCCGCTCGCAATGACGATTGTGCGTGCCGCACTACGGCGCGCTAGGCCAACCTTCGCAGCGGCTCGCCCTTGAACCAAGCGTCGATGCCCTCGACCATCTGGCCGTAGTGATTGCGAAAACCTTCCTCGGTGACGTAGCCGAGATGCGGCGTCAGCACGATGTTGTTGAGCTTGCGGAAGGGGTGATCGACCGGCAGGGGCTCGACCGAGAACACGTCGACCGCGGCGCCCGCGATTCTCTTCTGTTGGAGGGTTTCCAGCAGCGCCGCTTCATCGACGATGGGCCCGCGCGCGGTGTTGACGAGGTAGGCGGTCGGCTTCATGCGCGCGAGATCCTCGGCTCCGACCAGTCCGCGCGAGCGCTGACCGAGCACCACATGGATGGTGATGATATCGGCGGTTTTGAACAGTTCCTCCTTGGTGGCGTAGCTCACGCCAACCTCCTTGCAGCGCTCCGTCGTCAGGTTCGGGCTCCAGGCGATGACGTTCATGCCGAAGGCTTGCGCCAGCTTTGAAACCTTGCTGCCGAGCTTGCCGAGGCCGATGACACCGAGCGTCCTGCCCTCGATTTCAAAGCCGACGAATTTCTGCAAGGGTTCGCCGGCATGCATGCGCGCGTTCTCGCGGCCGACATTGCGGGTCAGCTCTAGGATCAGTCCCATGGTCAAGGGCGCGGTCGGGTCGCGGCCAAATTGCGTGCCGCACAGCACGACGTTGTGAGCTTTCGCCGCTTCAACGTCGATCGCGGCATTGCGCATGCCCGAGGTGATCAGAAGTTTTAGCTTGGGCAACGCGGCAAACAGGGCTTGCGGGAACGGCGTGCGTTCGCGCATCGCGCAGATGATCTCGAAATCCTTCAGCGCGCTGGCCGCTGCTTCCCGGGATGCGAAGGGCTGGTTGAATACCGTGAGGTCGACGCGATCCTTGACCTTCGACCAGTCCGCGACGTTAAGCGAGAGGTTGAGGTAGTCGTCCAGGATTGCAC
>JBATYU010000876.1:0-6056 GCA_049674245.1 Bradyrhizobium sp.
CGGTCGCGATCCAGGACAACAAGATTTTCCCGCCGCGCCGGGCTGAGATGAAGCGGTCGATGGAAGCGCTGATCCACCATTTCAAGCTCTATACCGAAGGCTTTCACGTGCCGGCCGGCGAGGTCTATGCCGCGGTAGAGGCGCCCAAGGGCGAGTTCGGCGTCTACCTCGTCGCCGACGGCTCAAACAAGCCCTACAAATGCAAGATCCGCGCACCCGGCTTCGCGCACCTGCAGGCCATGGACTTCATCTGCCGCGGCCATCTGCTGGCCGACATTTCCGCGATCCTGGGCTCGCTCGACATCGTGTTCGGAGAGGTCGATCGGTGATCGCGCCGCCGCCGATACAGTTTGACCGCGCTTCGGGAGCGCTCGAGGGCGCCAACCTGTGGGAACGGACGGCCGCGCTGGCGCTGGTGACCGGCTCGAAAATTTCGTCGCATTTTTCGCATCGTGGCTACAACGGCTGTGCCAATCTGCTCCGCAAGACGCTGCCCGAGCGCAACATCGCCATCAAGCTCAATTCGGATGCGACATTCGAATTCCCCTACGGCGACGGCTACTGGAGCAAGCTGCTCAACCGCTCCTATCATTACGAGGATGAACTGGAGTTGCTGTTCCGCCACTCAACGGGCGTCGACTATACGTTGCTCGATTGCGGCGCCAATTACGGCTACTGGTCGGTTCTGGTTTCGAGCGCGCCGTTCGGCTCGCACAAGGCGATCTCGATCGAGCCGTCGTCGCAGAATTTCGTCAAGCTCACGAACAATGCCAGGATCAACGGCAATCGCTTCGAGCCGATGAAATGCGCGATCGGTGCCGCACGCGGCACCGCGCGGCTGTCCGGCACCAAGCACGAGGCGTTCAGCATCGCCGGCAATTCCGCAGACGGCGAGGAAGTTCCGATCATCGCGCTCGACAATCTCATCGACGACGGCAGGGTGGCTGTCAGCGGAAAATTCCTGATCAAGCTCGACGTCGAAGGCGTCGAGATCGAGGCCATCAAGGGCGGCGCGCGACTGTTGCAGGCCGACAGCGTGATCATATGCGAAGAGCACGGCAACGACCCCGATCACACGGTGTCGCGTTATATTCTTGAGCAGACGCCGCTGGAGCTGATCGTCTATGATCCCCGCAGCAACCGGCTGGAAACCGTGAGCGAGCTGTCGATCCTCGACCGCATCAAGGTTTCCAGCCACGTCGGCTATAACGTATTCGGCACCGCCAGCGCATTCTGGCAGGACCGGATCAACGCCCTGAACGCGAGCGCCGCGCGGCGCATACAATGAGAGACTGAACAAATGTCTGTCCGTCGCCTGGCACCGAAGGAATTGCAGCCCGCGAGCTTCGCGTTCTCGGAGGAGAACCTTGCCTGGGCCAAGAACGAGATCGCCAAATATCCACCGGGACGTCAGGCGTCGGCCGCGATTGCGATCTTGTGGCGGGTACAGGAACAGCACGAGGGTTGGGTGTCGGAAGCTGCGATCCGCGCGGTCGCCGATCTGCTCGACATGCCCTACATCCGCGCGCTTGAAATCGCGACCTTTTACACGATGTTTCAGTTGCAGCCGGTGGGCAAGAAGGCCCACGTCCAGGTCTGCGGCACTACGCCGTGCCGCTTGCGCGGCGCGGGCGACATCATCGAAGTCTGCCAGCGCCGCATCCACCACGCTCCCTTCCATCTCTCCAAGGACGGCAATTTCAGTTGGGAAGAGGTCGAGTGTCTCGGCGCCTGCGTGAACGCGCCGATGGTATTGATCTGGAAGGACACCTACGAGGACCTGACCAAGGACAGTTTTGGCAAGGTGCTGGACGGATTCGCCTCCGGCCATCCACCCAAGCCAGGACCGCAAAACGGCCGCCAGTTTTCCGCGCCCATCACCGGGCCGACCACGCTGAAGGAAACCGCATGAGGCGTGATCTGACATCGCAGGCATGGGGCCAAGGGAGTGTCGGTGCGATGAAAAACTGGCGCTATATCGCGTTGCACAGCCTGGCGGCCTCGGCCTTCATTTTTCTTCTGCAACGCTACGCCCTGAACGCATCGCTTGAAACGAGCCTCATGTGGATGCTGGCCTTCGGCGCTTGCGCCGCGGTGCTTGCCACCATGCAGTCCAACCGCTGATCGAAAGAAGCTTGAAAGCCATGCTCGACGACAAGGATCGCATCTTCAAGAACCTCTACGGCCTTAAGGACTGGGGCCTCGAAGGCGCACGCGAGCGTGGCGCCTGGGACGGCACCAAGGCGATCATCGACAAGGGCCGCGACTGGATCATCGCCGAGATGAAGGCCTCGGGGCTGCGCGGTCGCGGCGGGGCGGGATTCCTGACCGGACTGAAATGGTCGTTCATGCCGAAGGAATCGACCGATGGGCGGCCGAGCTACCTCGTGGTCAACGCCGACGACTCCGAGCCCGGCACCTGCAAGGACCGCGAGATCATGCGGCACGATCCGCATCTTCTGGTCGAGGGTTGCCTGCTCGCGAGCTTCGCGATGGGCGCGCATGCCTGCTACATCTATGTGCGCGGCGAATTCATCCGGGAGCGCGAGCATTTGCAGGCCGCGGTCGATCAGGCCTATGAGGCAAAACTGATCGGCAAGGACAATGTCAACGGCTGGCCGTTCGACCTTTACGTGACCCATGGCGCGGGCGCCTATATCTGCGGCGAAGAGACCGCGCTATTGGAAAGCCTCGAAGGCAAGAAGGGACAGCCGCGGCTAAAACCGCCATTTCCGGCCAATGTTGGCCTCTATGGCTGCCCGACCACGGTCAACAACGTCGAGTCGATCGCGGTCGCTCCGGATATCTTGCGGCGCGGCGCGGCGTGGTTCGCGGCGATCGGCCGGCCCAACAATGTCGGCACCAAGCTGTTTTGCATTTCCGGCCACGTCGAGCGCCCCTGCAATGTCGAAGAGGCCATGGGGATTCCGTTCCGCGAGCTGATCGAGCGCCACTGCGGCGGTATCCGCGGCGGCTGGGACAATCTGAAAGCCGTCATCCCCGGTGGCTCCTCGGTGCGGATGGTGCCGGCGGAACAGATCATCGACACCCCGATGGACTTTGACAGCCTCGGCAAATTGCGCTCCGGCCTAGGCACGGCGGCGGTGATCGTTATGGACAAGTCGACCGACCTGATCCAGGCGATCGCGCGCATCTCCTATTTCTACAAGCACGAGAGCTGCGGCCAGTGCACGCCGTGCCGCGAGGGCACCGGGTGGATGTGGCGGGTGCTCACGCGCATGGCCGAAGGCCGCGCCCACAAGCGCGAGATCGACATGCTGCTGGAGGTGACAAAACAGGTCGAAGGCCACACCATCTGCGCGCTCGGCGACGCCGCGGCCTGGCCGATCCAGGGCCTGATAGCGCATTTCCGTCATGAGATCGAAGCGCGGATCGACGAATATTCGCACAAGGCCGATATCGATGACGTCGGCATTCGCGACCCCGTCCACATGGTCGCGGCGGAGTAGAGAGAATGACAAAGCTCATCGTCGACGGCAAAGAGATCGATGCCCCTCCGGAGTTTACGCTGCTGCAGGCGTGTGAGGCCGCGGGCGCCGAGATCCCGCGCTTTTGCTACCACGAGCGGCTGTCGATCGCCGGCAATTGCCGGATGTGCCTGGTCGAGGTGAAGGGCAGCCCGAAGCCGGTCGCAAGCTGCGCCTGGGGCGTGCGCGACTGCCGTCCTGGTCCCAAGGGCGAGCCGCCGGAGATTTCGACGCGCTCTGCGATGGTGAAGAAGGCGCGCGAAGGCGTGATGGAGTTCTTGCTGATCAACCATCCGCTGGATTGCCCGATCTGCGATCAAGGCGGTGAGTGCGACCTGCAGGATCAGGCGATGGGCTATGGCGTCGACACCAGCCGCTTTGCCGAGAACAAGCGCGCGGTCGAGGACAAATATCTGGGCGCGCTGGTCAAGACTTCGATGAACCGCTGCATCCAGTGCACGCGCTGCGTGCGCTTCTCCGCCGAAGTCTGCGGCACGCCGGAAATGGGCGCGACCGGCCGTGGCGAGGACATGGAGATCACGACCTATCTGGAATCCGCGCTCTCTTCCGAGTTGCAGGGCAATCTGGTCGATATCTGCCCGGTGGGCGCGCTGACCTCAAAACCTTACGCCTTTGCCGCGCGGCCGTGGGAGCTCGGCAAGACGCAATCGATCGATGTCATGGACGGCGTCGGCTCCGCGATCCGGGTCGATACCCGCGGCCGCGAGGTGATGCGGATCCTGCCGCGCGTCAACGAAGCCGTGAACGAGGAATGGATTTCCGACAAGACCCGTCACGTCGTCGACGGCCTGCGCACGCAGCGGCTCGATCGACCCTATATCCGTGAGAATGGCAAGCTCCGCGCGGCGTCGTGGCCGGAAGCGTTCCAAGCGATCGCCGCGAAAACCGCGCGCAGTGACGGCAAGCGGATCGGCGCCATTGCCGGTGATCTCGCCGCGGTCGAAGAGATGTTCGCGCTGAAGGATCTCCTGGGGAAATACGGTTCGGTCAATCTCGCGGTCCAGGGCGGCGACGCCTTCGATTCGAAGGCCGGCCGCGCCTGCTACATCTTCAACCCGACGATAGCCGGCATCGACCAGGCCGATGCGCTTTTGATCGTGGGTTCCAACCCGCGGCGTGAGGCCGCGGTTCTCAACGCGCGCATCCGCAAGCGCTGGCGCTCGGGCCAGCTCAAGGTCGGCCTGATCGGCGCCAAGGCCGATCTGACGTATAGCTACGATCATATCGGCGCGGGCACGGATTCGCTTGCCGATCTCGCGGCCGGCAAGCATTCCTTCGCCGATGTGCTGAAGGACGCCAAGAATCCGATCGTGCTGGTCGGCGCCGGCGCGATCGGGCGGCATGACGGCGCGGCCATTCTGTCGCTCGCCGCGAAACTCGCCGGCGATTTCGGTGCTACCAAGGATGGCTGGAACGGCTTTGCCGTTCTGCATGAGACCGCTTCGCGGGTGGGCGCGCTCGACATCGGCTTTGCCGGCGGGGCGGGCGCCCTCAGCGCGGCGCAAATGACGACGTTCGGCACGCTCGATGTGCTGTTCCTGCTTGGCGCCGACGAGACCAAGGTGCCGGACGGCACTTTTGTGGTCTATATCGGCACCCATGGCGACAAGGGCGCCCACCGCGCCGATGTGATCCTGCCGGGCGCGGCCTATACCGAAAAATCCGGGATTTTCGTCAACACCGAGGGCAGGGTGCAGATCGCCGGCCGCGCGGCATTTCCGCCCGGCGAGGCGCGCGAGGACTGGGCGATCATCCGCGCGCTGTCGGACGTTTTGGGCAAGAAGCTGCCTTACGACTCGCTGCAAGCGCTGCGGCAGGCGATCTTCAAGGCTACCCCGCATCTGATGCGCGTCGACCGGATCGAAGCCGGCAGTGCCGATGACGTCAAGAAGCTGGCGGGGAAGGGCGGCGGCGTGGAGAAGGCGCCGTTCAAGACTGGAATCGAGGATTTCTACCTCACCAACCCGATCGCGCGCGCCTCGGCGGTCATGGCGGAATGTTCGCGCCTGGCCTCCGGGCATGTGCTGAGGGCAGCGGAGTGAGCGTGAGCTGATGGAATTTTTTGAAAGCGCATTCTGGACCGGCTTCCTGTGGCCGCTGATCATCATGGTCGCGGAGAGCGTGCTGCTGCTCGTCGTGCTCTTGATCGCGATCGCCTACATCCTGCTCGCCGACCGCAAGATCTGGGCGGCGGTGCAGATCCGGCGCGGCCCCAACGTGGTCGGGCCGTGGGGGCTGTTCCAGTCCTTCGCCGACCTCCTGAAATTCGTGCTGAAGGAGCCGATCATTCCGGCCGGCGCCAACAAGGGTGTGTTCCTGCTTGCGCCGCTGGTGTCCTGCGTGCTCGCGCTCGCCGCCTGGGCCGTGATCCCGATGAATCTCGGCTGGGTGATCTCCGACATCAACGTCGGCGTGCTCTACATCTTCGCGATCTCGTCGCTGTCGATCTACGGCATCATCATGGCCGGCTGGTCGTCGAACTCGAAATATCCGTTCCTGGCCGCACTTCGCTCGGCGGCGCAGATGGTCAGCTACGAAGTCTCGATC
>JBATYU010000877.1:0-2655 GCA_049674245.1 Bradyrhizobium sp.
GAGCCGGGGGGCGGCACGCCCTGCCACGGCAGCGGACGATTGGGCGTCGGCAGCAAGCGGCCCTGCGGCAGCGCCGGCACTTCCTCTTCGTCGTCGGAGGGTGGCAGCTGCTGATTGCCACGGGGGATGTTGCCGGGCGGGCGCGGCGCCGGCTCGGAAAAGATATTGCCGATCTGCGCGCGTGCCGGCGGCGTCAGTGGGGCCGTCGTGGCGAAAACAATGGCCACAAGACCGGTCAGGGCAATGGCTCGAAACATATCGTGCGGCTTCAATAGGCGAATCGGGCTTGTGAACATTGTACGGGGGTACAGCGTTATCCGCCGCTCGCGAGGCCAACGGGTTAACACGCCGAATACGGCAGGGAAAGGGCGGTTTCGGACCCCTTCCCGGCCCGCGCGGCACATGGAATAGTCGCTCCCTCGAGCCTGCGCGTGGAACGCGCCTAACCAGCAGCCTCCGGGGCAACCGGAGCAAAAGGGGAAACTCCGCATGCCCGATCGCATTCGCCTGGACGGCAAGATCGCCGTCGTCACTGGTGCAGCCGGCGTCATTGGAACCGCGACGATCAGGCTTTTGGCCGAACGCGGCGCAAAGATCGTTGCGGTCGACCGCAGCGAGCAAGACCTCAAATCCGCCATCGGGGATTTGCCGGCTTCCGCAGAGGCGCTGGCCGTTACCGCCGATGTCACCGAGGAAGACGAGGTCGCCGATTATGTCCGCGCCGCGCGCGACAGGTTCGGCACCATCGACGTGTTCCACAACAATGCCGGCATCGAAGGTGAGATCAAATCGATCCCCGACTATCCGCTCGAGACGTTCCGCAAGGTGCTCGATGTCAACGTGGTGGGCGTGTTCTTAGGCATGAAGCACGTGCTGCCGGTGATGCTCGCGAGAAACAAGGGCAGCATCATCAACACCGCATCGATCGCCGGCCTGATGGGATCGCCGCAGATCGCCGTTTACAGCGCGAGCAAGCATGCGGTGATCGGGCTCACCAAGAGCGCGGCCTGGGAATGCACCAATACCGGCGTGCGCATTAATTGCGTCTGTCCCGGCATGATCGACAGCCGGATGCTGAGCACCATCATTGCCGGCCGCAATCCCGGCAATGCTCCGGTTCCCAACGACCGGCTGGTCGAGCGGATCCCGGCGCGGCGGCTCGGGCAGCCTTCCGAGGTCGCCTCCATCGTGGCGTTCCTTGCCTCCGACGAGGCAAGCTACGTCTCCGGCTCCGCCTACACCGTCGACGGCGGAAGGACGGCGGCCTAGTTCAACCGTCATTCCGGGATGGTGCGACAGCACCAGACCTCAGATGTGCAATTGCACATCGGGGAATCTCGAGATTCCGGGTCTGCTCTTTCGCGCATCCCGGAATGACAGCTTCAATATCACAAGGATTTTTCCGAGCATGCCCGTTGTTCTCGATGCCGATGCCGCCTTCGTCTACCAGGCGTTTCAGGAAGCCGGCCGTCCCGCCTATGAAACGCTGAGCGCACCCGAAGCCCGCGAATTCTATCTGGCGGCCCGCCTCGTCAGTAACCCGGAGCCGCCGGAACTGGAATCGGTCCAGCCGCTCTCGATCGTAGCTCCGCACGGCGCGATCGCCGCGCGGATCTACACGCCAAAGAAACTGCGGAAGACAGATGGGCTCGCGCCGTGCCTGGTGTTTTTCCACGGCGGCGGCTGGGTGATCGGCGATCTCGAGACCCATGACGTGGTGTGCCGCAAGTTAGCGCAAGAAGGCGAGCTGTTCGTCATTTCCGTCGACTATCGGCTGGCGCCGGAACATAAATTTCCTGCCGCCGTCGACGATGCGATCACTTCGACAAAATGGATCGCCGCCAACGCGAAACAGCTCGGCATCGATGCGTCGCGACTGATGGTTGGCGGCGACAGCGCCGGCGGCAATCTCGCTGCGGTGGTTTGTCTTGCCGCGCGCGACGGCAACGGCCCTAAGATCGCGGGCCAAATGCTGATCTACCCGGCGACCGATTTTTCGATGAAACATCCTTCGCATTCCGAGCCGGAGACCAGCATCCTCTTGACGCATTCGGTGATCCGCTGGTTCTCCAATCACTATCTCGGCGGCGCCGATATCAACGACTGGCGGGCCTCGCCCGCGCGCGCGAAAACGCTCGCCGGATTGCCGCCGGCCTATGTCTTGACCGCTGGCGCCGATCCCTTGCGCGACGAAGGCGACGAATACGCGCATCGCCTGAAAGAGGCCGGCGTGAGCGTGACCTATCGCCACTTCGGAGGCCAATTCCACGGCTTCTTCACCATGGGCAAGCTCTTGCAACAGGCCAATGTCGCGGCAAGCGAAATCGGGGTGTGGCTGAAGGCGCTGGGCTAGGGCACGGACTCATATTTCGGGATTGCTTGGTTCGGCTCGATGTCCGCCATGGCGCCGATAGTGACCAAATTCTGAGGTGCCGCGAAATGGCGCGAAGTGCCAGGACCGGAAGTTGGGTCTACTACGTATGTGTCATGCCACGGATCACCAACTATGAGACAAGAGGAAGCCTGATCCTGAACGACGCGCCGCCGTGATCCCGATTTTTTGCCCATATCAGCCCATGGTGCGCCTCGACAATGGTGCGCGCGATGGACAACCCCATCCCCATCCCTCCCGACTTGCTGGTGTAAAACGGTTCA
>JBATYU010000878.1:0-8011 GCA_049674245.1 Bradyrhizobium sp.
GTGCGCGACCTCACGCCAAAATTTCCCGACGCGCCAAAAATCCTGCTGCACAACGTCTATGGCTGGTTCGATCGGGCCGAGCGCGGGATCTACGTACTTACCGACTCTGGACGCGCCGCGCTGAAGCGCTGGCCGCAACCAGTGCCGGAAATCGGTTGATGCGGCCGACTCCGCACCATAGCGAGGCAACAAGCAAATACAGCAATCACAAATGAGATCAAAGGGGGGCAGGAAATGATCCTGGTAACAGGCAGCGTGACGGCGCGGCAGGATTCGTTCGACGTAGTCCGCAACCTCAGCCTCGAACATGTGCATCGTTCGCGCACAGAACCGGGATGCATCTCCCATGCCGTGCATGTCGATTGCGAGAATCCCGTGCGGCTCGTCTTCGTCGAGCTGTGGGCCGATCGCGCGGCGCTGGCGGCGCATTTCGCTGTCCCGGCCTCGCGTGATTTCGTCCGTTCGCTGCAATCGCTCGCGGGAAGCTCGTCAACCCTTGAGATTTATGACGTTACAAGACTGGAAAGCCTCTGAAACCATCAGTGCATAGCTGGATTGCCACACCAAATTCATATTGCACTGCAACATATGTGCACCTAGGTATCCCGGATCGAACGAGAGGCCCCAATGAGTGAAGACTGGAATACCAAATATGGCACGCGGCGCGTCCGCCGCGATCCGCCGACGCTGGATGAAGCGATTTTCGCAGCGGTCGGCATCACCGATGATCAGAACGAACAGGCGGAAATCGCGGCGTCGCTGATGGGGCTGCCGCTCGAAACCGTGCAAGCCGAAGTGAAGAAGCTTGGCCGCGCCTCCGCCCGCGTCGCCTCGACGCGCGTGATCGCCGGCGAACAGGGAGCGCAACGCTCCATCGTGGTCGAGCGGCGCGTGGTGCGGAAGTTCGGTAATGACAAGCGGACCGGGACCTGATCCGCGTCCGACCGCTTGGGCCATTCGATTGATCCGAGATTACCGAACGGCTCAAGGGCAACATCCTTCTCAGGCCGCCCGGCCCCAGCCATAAATCCGCAGCAGCATCCGCCAATAGGCGCGATTGAAATTCGCGATCGTGCGTGCGGCGGCGAGCGTAGCTTCGAAGCCGGCGGGTGCGGCTTTCGACTGATTTTGCTCAATGAGATCGATGGTGCCGGTGGATTCACCCTGGCGAAACGTCAGATTTGCGCCGAACTTTTTGGCGAGCGCCCGCATCGCCTCATTGTGCGCGCCGGTCGTGATCCGCAAGGAGCGATAGCCCTTTGCGCGCGCCGCCGCGATCAGCTGCCTGAACAGGAAGCTGCCGACGCCGCGCCGCCGCACTGACTCTTCCACGCTGAACGCGATCTCTGGTAGCAGATCGGGCGATTGCTCCGGCGGGTGCAGTTCGGCCGCGCCGCGCACGATGCCATCCTCGAAATAGGCGATGATGATGGTGCCGTCGTCGGCACACTTTTCGGCATAGCGCTCGATAAAACTGTCATCCATGTAGCCATGGAAGCGATCGTGGCGGCTCGCACGATCAAGCCGCAACAGATGATCACGCAGCAGTGGTAATTCTTCGTGCTGGCTAAGCGTCCGGACGTGGCTCCTGGCACGCGTCCGGCCCACAAAATCTCTGTAGTGCATGTCGAAACTCCTCTCAGATTAACCCTCGAGGAGGCGTCGAATCCCTAGATTACCGATATTGTGCATTGCAACATGGAATTCAAGACCGCAGACGGCATTTCGGTGGGCGATCACAACATGTTGGTCAATCGTCAAACCCGACAGGATCCGGTTACAGCACCATTTGCGTCTGGATCACGATCGCGACCAGCTTGCCGTCTTCGGTCTCCAGCCGTGTTTGCCAAACCTGGGTACGCCGTCCGCGATGCACCGGCGTTGCGGTCGCAATCACGGTCATTCCTTCTTTGGCGCCGCCAATAAAATTGGTCTTGCTCTCAAGCGTCGTGGTGCCCTTGGCATCTTCCGGCAAATTGATCACGGTCGCGGCGGCGCCGACGGAATCCGCCAGCGCCATAATCGCCCCACCATGAATCGTATGATTGAGCGTACAAAGATCCGGCCGCACCAGCATCCTTGCCACCACGCGGTCCTTTTCGGCTTCGGTGAATTTGACGCCCTTCAACTCCGCAAAAGGCATTTTCATCGAATGGACTTTTTCAAGCAGCGCCATGAGCCCTCCTGTCCTTCCCCAAGCAATTCCTTAAACAGCATGGATTGGCTGAGTAAGCTAGGCAATGACGCCTTAGGTTTCGCTGCTGCGGTTTTCCTTGGGTCTTCGGTGCCATCAGATCAAAGCACATCTTGCCGGCGCTTGCCGAGACCGGATCGCTTTCAGAATTGCGGCATCGTCCATAGGCTCTCGCGAAAGTTTCGCGCGGCGTGGAGGCATGGGATGACCGGAAAATTCGGGTGCTGCTTTATCCTGCTGATCGATCTGATGCTTTCCGGATCGCCTGCGCATGCGATGATCGATCAGGTACCGCGCGAGCAGGACATCGTCGATCTGCGGCTTGGTCAGCGCGTTCAGGTCGATGATGGAACCTGCCCGCAGGGCCAGATCAAGGAAGTCTCCGGCGCCAGGATGGGTCCCAACGGGATCGAGCGCGCGCGCAAGTGCGTTCCGCGCAAAAAGAAATAGGCTCGTTGATCGCCGACGCGAAGCGCAAGAAGCCAAGAATATAGCGGATGTGCGGCCGAGCCTAATGCGCGGGCTCGAACATGCATTGCAGCGTCGGTTTTGCGATCTTCGTAAACGTCGCGCCGATTTTGGATTGTTTTGACGCCGGCACCCACTGGGTCTCGATGGTCGGAACTCCGGTCTCGCTGATGCCGCGCAGCAGCGCCTCGCGAAGATCATTGTCTTCGACAGCGGCGGCGGCGTGGTCATGCAGGCAGCCGCAAACTTCTTCGGGATGGGCCCAGCGCCCCAGCATGTGCGGGGCACACATGCGCACGAAATCCTCGCGGGGATCTGGCAGCTTGATCGGCGATCGTACCTGGGCTTGCGCCGAGCCGGCCAGAACGAAGCAAGCGACAATCGCTGGGGAGCAAATACGGAGAAGCATTACGTGGCCTTACTGGCAGTCTTTTTGGAAATTCCCGGCGTGCCTTCAGTTGGCGGCAACAACCGTTGGGGCGGAGGTCATGATCGGCGTGCCGCTGTAGGAGAAGGTGCCGATGCCGGGCAGACCGTTATCCGAGGAACCAGCCAGCGAGGAACCAACCATCACAAAAGCGAAGGCGAGGATAAAGCTTATCGACCGCATTTGACTGTCTCCGGGCACCAGGTTTCGGGCGCTGTCCGCCGTTTGTTGCAGCTTTGATAACCATCCCCTGTTTCCTAAGTTCTGCGCCAAAAGCGAAAAATGGTTTCTTCGCACACTAAATTGTTTCGTCACCTCGGGCGCCGACGACACAATTCTTGAAAACAGAAGCTATTTCAGTTGGTTAAGTCTGCGCAAAAGCCGGTCGGCCAGTGGTCCGGCCCCGCTTGGTTTATTGGCCTAGTCCGAATCGGGGGGATCGGCGTCAGGCGATTTCTTAACCCATCTCTGGTGGATAAGTGCGGCCGAAGCCTGAACCACAGCCGTCCCCGAGCCTACTCAGTGGAACTGAGTGCAACTTTTCCGGGCAGATGCGCGTTGTAAACCCCGCTCAACAAGGGATGGCAGTCATGGACCGTGACAACATCGTTGTTGCCAGCACCCCGCCTCGAAAACCCGCTGCGACGATCGTCGAGAAGCCGGCCACGCTCTGTGGAGCCATGACGCAACAGCGCGACGACTTGAGCAACCAGTCGGCGCCGCAGAAATTCGTGCATCTGGTGGGGTGCCACGACGCCAAGACCCGAGCGTCGGCCAAGCCCTAAATGCCGCAAATCACTGAATGAAATCCGCGCACCTCTGAACCGCGGCATCAGTCGTGCCCCACGGCATGATCGGCACCGAGGAGGTTGAATTTTTCGGCGATCCTTCGATCAGCTTGTCTGAATAGACCATATAGACCAGCACGTTACGCTTGGCGTCGCAGCCGCGAACGATCTGCATCTTCTTGAAAAACAACGAGCGGCGCTGCCGGAACATGTCGTCGCCCTGCGCCATTTTGCCCAGAAAATGGATCGGTCCGATCTGGCGGCAGGCCAACGAAATATCCGAGACCTCTTCGGCAAGCCGCAGCCAGCCCTTGAAGCCGCCTTTCTCGGGAACCGTGAAATGGCAGGCCACACCCTCCACTTCCGGGTCGTCGATCCCGTAAGTTGCCAGCTTGTCGTTGGGGCTCATCAACTTGAATACGGTCGAGCGGCGGAAAATCAGGTCGGGCTCGTCGCCCGCAAATGGGAATGCGGGTGATGCGAACGATAGCACCAGCGCGAACAACGCCGAGGCCAAGCCCAGGTCCAAAGTTCTGCGCCAAATGTCGCTTCCGCTTTGAAATGGCATGAATATATCTCCCTTCGGCGGGCTTGCCGTGCTCGCCGCCATGTAGGGATGTGAAGGTCCCGCCGGAAGGCTGCCGATAAGCTGCGGCGGCGATCGTTTAACGCAATGTGAGGCTTTTTTGCTACGCTGATAGCGAAAACCACGGTGTGCGTGACCCTTATGCTGGTGAACGCGTTTACTGTCTGCGACAACCGCCAATGATCGGACTTGGGAATCAGGATAATGCGCGTAAGCCGGCGTCGGATCTCAAACAGGACGGTTTCGACCGAGTTTTGGCAAATTGCAGTTCTGGCGGCGGCCGGCACCTTCGGCGCGGTTTCACACGCAGATGCCGCCCTTTACTACTGGCAGGATCCCGACCCCAGCGTTTATCGCCCGGCGCCGCCGGTCCTGCCGCCGCGGCAACGAGCGCACCGGCGCTCGACCGGCAAGACCCAGGCCGTGGAGAAGCAAACCGGCGCCAAGCCGCAGGGGCCGCTCATCATCGCGGTCTCCATTAACAAGCAGAAAGTGAGAATTTTCGACGACAACGGTGTCTTCGCGGAGGCTCCGGTGTCCACCGGCATGCCCGGCCACCCGACGCCGACCGGCGTGTTCAGCGTTATCCAGAAGCACAAGTTTCACCATTCAAATATCTATAGCGGCGCTCCGATGCCCTACATGCAGCGGATCACCTGGTCCGGCGTCGCCATGCATGCAGGCGTCCTTCCCGGCTATCCGGCATCGCATGGCTGCATCCGCATGCCGATGTCGTTCGCGGTGAAGATGTGGAACTGGACGAAGATGGGCGCGCGGGTCTTCGTGACCCCCGGCGAAATCATGACGCCGGTCACCTTCTCCCATCCGCTGCTCGCAACTATGAAGATCATACCGCAGCCGGTCGTGGCCGACGAGCCGCCGACCGACAAGCCGGTTGCCATGAAAACCGACAAGGGCGCTGCCGAAGCCAAGCCCGCGGGCGCGGAGGCGAACCTCGAGCTGAGGTCCACCGTTGGGCATATTGATGCAGGGAAGTCCGTGGCAAACGAAGCTGCGGATTCCACGTCGTTGCGCGACCAGACCCGTACCGCCGATGCCGGCGGGGATGCCCGCGCCACCAAAACTCCGGTCACGATGTCGGATGCGCGGGCGGGCAGCAACGCGCCGCCACGAGAGGGGATTGCCGCCAAGACTGGCAGCGCGCCGTCGGCGATCGAGGACGGCGCCGCCGTCGATAACGGCGATGCGTCAATGCCCGAAGCAAAGGCCGAGCCCAAAAAACCTGACGGCGATGCGGTCGCCACCAAGCACGATGAAACAGTAGCAGTTGACGACAAACCGGTCGAAACCAAGTCTGCTGAAGCCAAGTCTGCTGAAGCCAAATCTGCTGAGGTCGAGTCTGCTGAGGCCAAATCCACGACCGAAGCGACAACCGGTGAAGCCAAGCCTACGGCGGCGGCCACCTTCGCGGCGCCGAAAGGGCCGGCAGAGGCGGCGACGGCGATAAGCGATAGGCCGAAGGTCAAGGCGAAGGCCGACGATGCAGCCACGGCTCGCGTGACGGCCGATGCGACGGCCGAAGAAGGGCCGGCCGAGACCAAGATCGAGGGCGTAAGGGTCGACGCGAGACCCGAAGAACCGAAGGCCGGGCCAGCAGAGACGGAACTGGCGAAAACCGAAGCCGGCAAATCGGAAGCAAGACTTTCGCAGGCCAAGTCTGACGAGCAGGTGAAGCCTGACGATAAGGTCAAGGCGGTCATTACACCCGATACGAAAAAGGATCAGTCGCGCCCGGCCGACATCAACGCGCCGGTTGTCACCAAGCCCGGTCCGCCGAAGCGCACCGGCCAGATTGCGGTGTTCATCAGCCGCAAGGATTCCAAACTCTATGTGCGCCAAAACTTCGCACCGCTGTTCAGCGTACCGATCACCATCGCAGCGAGCGACCGGCCGCTCGGAACGCATGTTTTCACCGCCGAAGCCGACAGGAACGATAGTAATATCCTGCGCTGGTCGGTGGTTTCGTTGCCGATATCGGCTCGCAGCCTCCAGCGCAACCTGGACGAGGAACGTGTCTCGCGCCGCCGCAAGGTCGCGGCCGCGGGCCCCGTCGAGATGAAGGCGCTACCGGCGCCGGATAGCCCGGCGGAAGCCCTCGACCGCATTACCATCCCCGCGGATGCAATGGCGCGTATCACCGAAGCGCTGACTACCGGCGGCTCGATCATCGTGTCGGATCAGGGAATCAACCACGGCGAAACCGGCGAAGGAACAGATTTCATCGTTTCCCTGCGCTAGTCGCGTGGCGGCGAGAGGCAGGCGCTGCTGCTGATGCTGGCCGCGATCGGCATAGATACGCTCGGCGTCCGCCGCGGGCTCAAATCGGAATATTTCATTTTTACCGATCCCCCGATTATCCTGGCCGGCGCGATCCTGCGCGATCTGCGATTCACCAAATGGACCTATCCGGTCGCCATGATACTGTTTGGCCCGCATCTCGCGGTGGGGCAGGCCGAATCCGTCAAGTACGCCTTCAAGCGCACCGGTCCGGAATCGATCTGCGAATGGAATCCGTATTTCCGCTGATGCCGCTGCCCTGGTGCAAGCGGTGACAGCAGCTGCCATAACGGCTTGTTGAAAGGTGTTCGCGCGAGGGTTGCGCTATCTTCGCTCCATCCAAATCGCGGCAGAGGGATACCATGATCAATCGTAGGACCGTCGTTACCGCCGCACTGGCTGCCATCGCGGCGCCGGTTTCGGCGCGACCAGCGCTGGCGCAGACGGCCATGAGCCGGATCACGGCTTACGCTTTTTCGTTTCCTGCGCTAGGTGGTGGCGACATCAGGCTCGCCGAATATGCCGGCCATCCGCTGATGGTGGTCAACACTGCGTCCTTGTGCGGCTATACCCCGCAATATGCCGGGTTGCAGGAATTGTGGACCGAGTTTCACGATCGCGGCCTTGCGATCATCGGGGTTCCCTCCAACGATTTCGGCGGCCAGGAACCGGGCGGCGCGTCCGAAATCGCGCAGACCGCACAGCATGACTATGGCGTCACCTTTCCGATCGCGGCAAAGGCTGTGGTGGTGGGGCAGAACGCGCACCCGTTCTACAAATGGGCTGCGGAAGCGCGGCCGAAGGATGTGCCGCGTTGGAACTTTCACAAATATATGGTCGGCCGCGACGGTTACATCGCGGAGGTGTTTCCCTCCGCGGTCGAGCCATCAGATACCCGCGTCAAGACGGCCATCGCAAAAGCGCTCGCCGACACCTGAGGTCATCAACAGAATTAACCCGCCCAGCGACAATTCGGCCACTTTATAGGTGCAGCCGTTGCCTTGGCGCGGCCGTTTCAACTAGGGTATTGTCGATTGCGGCGGAAACGGTTCGGGCGGCGGGCGATTGAGCCGGCGGCCAGCGACGGAACCAAAGATTTGAGGGAAAGAACATGCGTGTTGCGGCAGGATTGATCTTTGCGGTTTCGCTCTGTGCGTCCGGCGTCGCCTGGTCGCAGAGCGCGTCAACACCTCAACCGGCGGCCGCCGTGCCGGCGGGGCCCGCGACGGCCGCTTTCCTCGCGGCGACGT
>JBATYU010000879.1:0-6603 GCA_049674245.1 Bradyrhizobium sp.
GCACGGGGGAAGAGCTGGGGCCGCCAATTCATCGGATGCTATGGGGGCATTCGCATCCGGTCGTGCTTAACCAAGCTCCCCCAGCGACATTCGTTCCAATCGTTTTTTAAGTGAGCAAAATTGAACAGCGCCGGGAAAAGCGGTGGTGTCAGGTTGCCGTATCACCGCCCATCCACGGCGTCTGTGCAGGGGTGAAACGAAGCAGGATGCGAGACCTTGAGCACATGGAGCTACTGGAATCTACTCGCATGCTCGCGCCAGGACCCGAGCGCCTTGATCTGCTTGAGCAGATCGCGGCATTGCGCATCAAGTTGGCAGCCATCGCCGCGAAGCGAAAGCTTTTGCAATCAGCCAAGCTTCACTTGCGGCCCTCGTTCGCGCAAACGACGCCCGCGTGGGGATAGGGCAAAGTTACTCGGCCAAAACGAAGAATAGGGCAGGCTCGAAAGGTGAGCAATTCTGAGCAGACGCCAGCCGCGCCGCATGCTGTTTTTGCCGCCGGTCAAGGGGAGTCTGCACGCATGATAGCCATCAGCGATCAGTGGATCGAATTACTTACATGCTCGAACTGCGGGATGTCGGGGTCGACCCATCTTTCCCGGCCCGAAAAGCGGACCTTTGATTTTAGCGTGGAAGCCATTCCAACGGGCTTCAAAGTCGTCCCCACGGAATTTGGTAAGACCTTCTTCTGTGAGACCTGCAATCAACCGGCGGATTCCAGATAGCCCGGAGCAGTAAGGTCGCTTCAGTTGGCGGCCTCTTTCATTAGCTCAGTGCCCGAGCAAGTTCCAGATGATGGCGAGCGCCGCGATCAGCAGCATGTGCCAAACGAAAGCCCCGTCCGGGGGCTATCGGACAGGGCTTTCACCGGAAGAGATGGGCAATACCCGCGAAGAAGTCTGATCCGGTTTTGTGCACATGTGTGTTCGCCAGCGGACTCTCGCAGCCCAATCGCTTAAGCCCTTGAAGGGGCTGGAGCCGATTGAAATCGTGTCCCAGATTACACTTTTACGTCGGCTCCCGGCCATATTTGCCGGTGTAGGATACCTGATCACCGCCCCGCCTTCGGCTGTTATCGGTGACTGAGAGCGTTGCGCTCCCGCCTGATCCAAGGGAGTGCATCACGTGCCGGAATCTCATTCCCCTCGCATGATCGAGCAGTCTCGCTGCCCCAAGTGCGAGATTCGCCTGATGCTGGTCGGTGTCGAGCCCAGCTTTGCTGGTCCCGATTTGCGCACGCTTGAATGTCCAAAGTGCGAACTGGCCTACGAGGCGCTGGTAGAGGACCAATGAAACCGAGAACAAAGCGGGCTGGCTCAAAAGCGAACCAGGCCGGGGCGAGTAAGGCCGCCTCAGTTGGCGGCCTCTTTCATGGCCCGAGCAAATTCCAGATCACCGCGAGCGCCGCGATCAACAGCATGCACATGATGACGCGGCGGCCGATGCGGTTCATGAGCGTTTCTTCGGGAGCAGCCGAAGTGTTTTGGCCTCAGCCATCCGTCAATCCGCTATCAGCAGCCGAAAGACCGTCTTTAAGCGAATGCTTCGCTTACCCACGAGCGCTGTAGCTTCGAACTCTGCGCCCTCATCGGTATATGTTCCGGTAAAACCCACGCTGGCGATGTGTCCGGCAAACGGTCGGATAGCAACAGTCGGCGTGTGCTCTTGAGAGGTTACTTCACCTTTCCACTTACCATCGGAACAGTGATAGCTTCCGAAATGCCAAAGGTACGGGCCGCCTCCAAGCATCTTTCCGTCGCGCAGGACAGAGATGCCTCCTGCGCCACCGGCCACGCCATCAAGCAATGTTGTGGTGATTGAATAAAGCCCGTTTCTAATCATCTTGGTCATGATGGTTCGCCTCGGTTATCGAACGATCCTGTTGGCCTTGGCTCTCTTCCGTCTTCGCTCGGTCACCACGGGCTGCCCGTGGTTAGCGCTCGCAACACGGCAATGCGTGCATGCATCGTGAAGTTCCGGCCCTCGGCGGCGTCGATCAGTTGCACCATTGCTAGCTGCCAATGCGGCGCGTTGTGAACCTTCCTCGGCAATCCCATGATGTAGTCGGCGGCATCCTTGAGATACGATGCAGATCGAAGTCGCCAACGAATTGACCCAGGATGAGTTGGACAAGGTCTCGGGAGGCAAGCCCAACCAGTTCTTGAAGATTGATGGTATCAAGGGCGAGAGCACCACGAATTATCGCGATGAAGGCTTTATAGCGAGCTTTGATTGGTAGTCTGGCATTGCGCGCGCTAGTTACAGCCATCGGGTGATCGGCGCGCGTATCGGATTTAGAAGGCGCGCTGCTGACTCAGAGGCCGCTGGTGCGTTTAATCGCATGCCTAACGTGGCGGCCGGGCGCCTTCGATCACAAAAACAGAAAGACGCCGATCAGCAAACCTGCCGCAAATGCCCAGAGGCCTAATGTGCAAGCTGAGATAACGCGGACGAGGTTGCGGAGGTCCTGCGGGATCTCGTGGGATCGATCCGTCATTGCAGCCGCCCCCCTGCGGTGGCCGCTAGCGCGTTACGGGAGAATTGGCAATCCTTGCCTAAGGCCGTCACCCTCCTCCTCATAGGTGCCCAAAAGAAGGCAATAGATGATCCCCGTCGCGGACAAGTTACCGGGTCGGCTGAGGTTTAATGTGAAAGCGCCGCTGCCATCACTAACTGTTCGGCGGGCCTCGGTGTGCCCCCCATCCGCCAGGCCCCGCGACCGTGCCGCACCCCACCCACCCACGGCTCGGTCGCGCATGGGGGCTAATATCCGCAGACCAGAAGTCGGCAAGTGGCAGGGATGCTGTCTTGAACCGGCCCGACGCACATCAATAGGATGCGTAAGAACGAACTTGCTTTGGTCATTAGCTATCTAGCGGCTGCCGCTGGGCTGGTTTGGCTGCTGCGCTTTATCGGCACTTACTACGTCTGACAGAAGGCGCACCATGCATAACAATTGGATACTGACGCGGTTGGAGACGGCGGTCTTCATCGCGGGAGTGACGCTGCTGGCCGGTGGGGCTATGTGGGCAACAGCGATCGGGTGATCGGCGCGCGTATCGGATTTAGAAGGCGCCGCTGACTCAGAAATGACCCGTGGTGCGTTTTATCTTGAGCGCGGTCATAAGTGCCGTCACGCCATAAGCCAGCACAGCGCCCGCTAAGGCGGGTATGTAGCCGTTCGGGGTCCAATGCCACCTGATGTTCGAGGCCATGACAGCAAAGAAGATCGTGCTTTGTAACAGAAACCATACAGGTGATCACTCGCCGCTAACAAAGGTTTTATTGGTGATGGTGCGGTTGTCTCTTATCTAAGCGACAAAGGAGACAACCATGAAACTTACGGCAACGGCACTAGCCTCTGCGCTCGCGCTCTCCAGCACCTGGGCATTTGCCCAAACAGTTCGTCACGAGTCCAACGTCAGGACCTATTCGGATGCAGCGCCGTCAGTCGTCTTGCATCCGAAATATGGCGATACGAACGGCAATTTCAGCGGGTACGGGAACCGCGATGTGTGGGGCCACTGGGGCGCCTACTATGGGCCCATGATTCCCACTGGCGCCGGCGGTAGGTGAAAAGCGCTAATGCGGGCGAGACCGTAGCCGCCGCCGATCGCACCTACACCACCAAGCACGGCACGACCGCGAAGAAACGCTCCTCGCCACCGCCGACGAGGTGATCGAATGAGTGCGTTCACTTCCGCTAATGACCCTGGCTGTGTGAAAACGCAAGAGATCGAAACGCCCTTAGCGGAGCTTGAGCATCGTCCATTTTACCTCGACCTGCGCTGATCGAATCGGCCGCAATATATCGTTTTGAACGATCTTTTAGGCTTGAGGCGTCATGCGACCCGGATGCCCGTCAGTTCGGCTATCTTCTTGACGTGCGCGACGGCGGCACGTGCGCCAGTCGTCTTTGTGAGAAGGTCGAGCGTCTCGTCTTCGTCTTCGCTGACCGGCGTGAGCGCCTGGTCCATATAATTGTGCGCACTTGGGCTACAGGTGATGGCTGTTTGCCAAATCAGCAGCCGTATGATCGCGCCGGTCAGAATCACGTGTTTCACAAAGGTCTCCCAACCGAAGCGCGGCCAGAATAACCAAGGGTTCTCGCGCGGCATGCCCGGTCGACGCTCGGACGGATGCTTGAGGCGGAGAATCCCGCCCTGCAGCGGGTGTACTTTTTCGAGTCGATCCGTCGTCGAAAAGGTAAGTAAGTACTTGGCTAAATTGCCAATGGGAACACCAGTGGCCGCGGCGCGGCGCAGGAGGGTCTTCATGTGCTCTGGCGTATAATAGAGCGACCAAGTCTCGTGGTAAATGTCCTGCCACTCCTTCATGGTCATCGTCGGATGGGCGGTGCAGACGTGTTCTACGTCGTATCGGTTAAGGTCTGAGTCCATCGCGACGCCGTTTTTCCAGAGCGTCTGATGGTCCTCCGAGCCGGGAAGCGGCGTCAGACAAAAGAATTCAAGAAGGTCAATCGGCAATTCCTCCTTGATGATCGCTATATCGCGCTTGATCGTCTCCGGTGTGTCCGCTGGAAAGCCCAGGATATAACCGGCGATGGTCAGGATCCCCTGCTTTTTCCAAGCGAGGAGCATCTTGCGATACTCGGTGATTTTGTTCTGCCGCTTCTTCGCCGCCATTAGATTATCCGGGTTGATGTTCTCGAGCCCAATGAAGACCTTGTTGACGCCGGCTCGCTTTGCCTTTTCCATAAAATTCGGAATCTTGTGACAAAGCGTGTCGACCTGGATCATGAGGCCGAGCGGGATACCATCCCTTTCACGGAGCTCAATCAGTCGGTCGAAGGTCGATTCCCATTCTTTATTGCGTGCAAAATTATCGTCGGTGATGAAAAATTTTCGAATGCCTTGCGCCCAATTGAGGCGCACGAGGTGTTCGATATCGTCCGCAGAACGGTAACGCGACTTGCGACCCTGCACATTGATGATCGTGCAAAAAGAGCACTGATAGGGGCAGCCGCGGCCGGCGTCAAAACTAGCGCTCGCGCCGAGCGTACGCTCGATGTATCGCTTCGGAAGGAACGGCACTGGCGTGCCCTGCATTCCAGGCAAGTCCTTCATGTAGTTGTATATCGGCGCGAGGCGTTCCCCGGCCACGTCAGCAATCACTGCTTCGAACCGCCCCTCGGCTTCGCCAGCGAATATGGCGACACCCATGTCCCGGCAAGCGTCGAGATCCACCGCGCGGCCATCCAGCATCGACAGGCATCCCGACACATGAAAGCCTCCCATGGCCACAGCAATTCCAGCCGCGCGGAATGGACGTGCGATGTCGAGGGCGCGGGGATATTGATTTGATTGAACGCCGACGAGCGCAACACATCCGAAATTGTCGTGACACCTAAAGCGGGAGAGGAGCGCCGGAACGTCGATGCGTGTGTTGGTCTCGTCGATTACTTCAATGTCTATGGCTACGTCCGGACCAAGTACCCGCCGCTCGGCGCAATCGGCGGCGATGCCGTATACGGCGGCAAGCGAATTCGACGGGGTCATAGCGCGCCACCACCGGATCACGTATCCATCGTCGTCGTAGTGAGACGGTTTGATCAGGACGAGTTGAAAATGTCGCCTCGCCACCACATTGGGCTGCAGCACTAACTTTCTCCAAGTTGACCCAGTTCGATCCTTAACACAGCAGGCAGGGAATCACCCAACGTTTGTGCTCCCCTCGCGCGACCGCCATCGGATGCGGTCTGTTCGACACGCCGCTCGAACCGCCATCTGACCATATTCCGAACAATGTCGCCTATTGGCAGATTTTGTTGCAAAAGTCGGTTGCAACGGATCGGGCCGGTCGGTCGAAAAAATCATCCGCCGGTACGTGGGCCGTCAAGCCGCCATTAAGGCGAGGATCAGGAAGCTGGAGACCAGAGAATGAACAAATCCTGCAAAACCGCCAACAAAACTGTCTCGGCAAAATCCACTAAGTGTTGGAGCGGGCGAAGGGAATCGAACCCTCGTATGCAGCTTGGGAAGCTGCCGTTCTGCCATTGAACTACGCCCGCGATCTCAAAGACATACGCTAGTTTTGGAAAACCCCCAGGCACCGGTCAGGCACCGATCCGCGCAACTTAGCAAGTGTCGCAGGGAGCAGGCAAGGGCACCTGCCAGCCTTGCACTCGCCTCGAATATGCCGGCGGATGAGCAGTCAGATTTGTTCGACACGTATGCCGTTGTTGTGGGCTTGTTTGGCCACAACATCCGCACTGATTTGAAGCTCTGCGGCGAGATCGAAGATGCCTGACATCGAGAGGCGACCGTTCTTCGCCCGATATTTAATCGCGCCAATGCACGGAATCACACTCCTACAGCCTCGCCAAACGGCTTTTTCAGCAGCCTGCTAGAGCCGGCCGAGTTTTCAAATGGGATTGTCGCAATGTAAGTGGTGCGGGCTGAACCGCGATCAATCACGCTGTTCACGGGCGCAGCAACGCAAGTGCCCGCACCCAAGCGATGATATTTATGGCCAGTCGGGAATGGTCGGGCGCAGTTCACGCCCAAAGAGGGGAACGCAGCAACGGTTGCCGTTTGATCAGAACGGCAACCGCATTATTTGTGGTCAGGTGTTCGTTAGTTC
>JBATYU010000880.1:0-9533 GCA_049674245.1 Bradyrhizobium sp.
CAGCGAAGGCGGCACCCCCGAGCCAAAGCAAATTCTGGAATGGGGTAGAGGAACACATCAAACAGCGCTTGCCCGTTCCGGACCCTGACTAGAATTCGAGAAAATTCCCACGCAATTATTTGTGGCGAAGCCGGACCAGAATTCGAGAAAATTCCACAACATTGAACAAGCATCACTGGGCCGACCCGAGCGATCGAATTTTGGCCCCGGGGGTGGCATAGGCGATCCCGGGGGATTGCATCGGCCGAGGCCTTGGTGACTGTTCGGAAATGGAGTATTCTTCGAACAGTCACCAACCCAAGGAGCACGCCCCACATGGCGAAATCGCATCTGCGAGTAGTCACCCCGCGCACTGAAAATCGAACAGTCGTCACGCCGGTTCGCAAGCCCAATGCCGAATTGCGGACGCGGGAGTATCTGACCGATGCCGAGGTCGCGCGGCTCACGAAGGCGGCCGGGGGCAACCGATGGGGGCACCGTGACGCTGTAATGATCCTAGTCGCCTATCGGCATGGGCTCCGCGCTAGTGAGATTGTTGATCTTCGCTGGGATCAAATCGACTTCGGCGCGGCGACCCTCGCCGTTCGGCGGGTCAAGAAAGGCTCGCCAGCTACGCATCCGATCCGAGGCGATGAGTTGCGAGCACTGCGCCGGTTACAGCGAGAGCAAGAGCCGAAGTCGCCCTTTGTGTTCACCAGCGAACGCGGTGCGCCCTTCGCGCCTGCGGGCTTTGCAAGGATGTTGGAGCGGGCTGGGGTCGCTGCCAAGCTCGGCTTCAAGGCCCATCCGCATATGCTTCGGCATGCTTGCGGCTTTGCCCTAGCGAACAAGGGGCACGATACCCGAGCGCTGCAAGCCTACCTTGGTCACCGCAATATCCAGCACACGGTTCGATATACCGAACTATCGCCGGACCGGTTCAAGAATTTCTGGCGCTGATCTGTTGTCGATCGGCCCGTTCTGCGCGATGATGCCCGGGCCGGGTTAGAAACGTCCCGGTCGGGGCCGTTTCTAACGCCGGTGGAAAGGCGGGAGAGATGTGGCGCCCAGGGCTTCGGTACAAACCGGGTGTGCCCCGGACAGGATGGCGACGGGGGTGTGAAATAGACTTTGACGCGCCTGAAGCGAATTGCGAGTGGTGCGGAAGGGCCATCCGCTACGTGAGCCTGATGACACATCCCGACTGGGAGGATTCGGTCCGGGTTGGCCGCGGCTGCGCCATAAGCATGAGCAGGCGGGGCAAGTTTCTGTTTCCCGCTGCGGCCAAGTACCTTCTGCAAAGCGAGTTCTGCCAAGACGTGTCGGCGTTCGTCTTTTGGGTGCTGGTTTTGATGGTCCCCGCGTTCCTGTTCTTCAACCCGCCGTAACGCGAGCCGCTTGGGCCGGACCGAAGAGGTGCGGTATACAGAACTAGCGCCTGGGCGGTTCAAGGACTTCTGGCGCTAGGGGCGCGGCTTCGCTGGGCGAGTTACGCACAGGTTGGTTCAGTGCAATGTCGCGTCGTCTTCGTCTTCGGAATTGGCGTTCGCTACACGATGCTTTTCGAGCGGGCGCTCGAAATCCATCTGTTCAAGAATGCGTTGGCAGGACAGTTTGGCTTCGCGGCGACGCTCACCGAGCCGAACCCTTGTGTGCTTTCTGAATGACACGACCACTCCCCCCGCTTTGCTAAAGCCCCCACGTTTGCGATCTCTGCATCGCACAACTCGCGGTGCTCTTCACGACCGTACTACTACCGATATGGAACCGGTGGAAAAGTGGCTTCGACGGTGAGGTATACGGAGCAGCCCTGGGACGGTTCAAGAACCTCTGGCGCTAGGCGCGATTACGCAATCGCCGACTCCAAACCGGTTTGCGAGGTTCGGCCTTGGGGGCGCGGGCTCGCATACTCGGATATCAACTTGTCCCATTGCTCTGCTTCACTGGTCCAGAACGTATCATCCTCGCCTTCAAACTCCATCCGCTGGCGGCAGAACGCGGCCATTGCACGGCAATACGCGAGCACATCCATTCGACATTTCCCCTGCCGGAGTGACGCTAAATGTCATGCACACAATGTACCGGCTTTGTTACAGACGCTACACTGCTGGTCTCCGTAGTATTCCGGGGTCGAGTTCTAGCCCTCATCGGTAGCCCTGACGGATATCGCCAGGACCTTTGGGGTTAGCCACATGACGATTAGTCGGTTGCGGCCAGGATAGGGCCACCTCACTAATTGTTACCCCACAGCCGCAGGGACTTCTTGAATGTGACCGGCCTTGCCGTGCGAAGGCGAAGGCGATGTTTCCCGCGTCAAGCATTTTCGCAGAATGCAAGTTAGGCCTGCGCCGCAGGCACATCACACATCCAAAACAGAGCCTTCGGCCAATTTGGCAAAAGTCGATTTGCTATAATGGCCTCACGCACAACGGGACTGCGTGGGCCATTCGGAAGTGGAGATGAACATGATCGAAATGCAGAACGGCGATATCATTCGCTTCAAGACGACGGGCTATGAGATTGCGGACATCCGCAATCCTGACCCACCGAAGGAATGGACTGGTGTTATGATTGGGGGTCCCAATGAAACGCATGTCGTTCTGTGGTGTGAACGTGAACGGCGCGAGGCAGCGGCAATCTGCGTGGCCTTGGAGAACGTCATCAACAACGACACTCTTGGCGTTCCCAACCGAACAAGATGACGACGGATACCCCGTGCTCTACCAAGGGCACGGGGGCTCTGTGCGCTTGAACAGCGACAGGGCCAAAGGCATAGGCGGATACCAGTGGGCCAGAGAATTCCTTCCTGTAGGTGGGTAGCTGCTTAGATGGCGCCAACGTGGCCTGCGCCGTTGCAGATCGGCACACCGACCCCGTAGGGCTTCGCCGAAGGGCCTCGGGGAGCGGATGCGAACTCTTGTGCCGCCCGTCGCATCTCAACCCACTGCGTCGCCGCTCGCATCTCCGCAAGCGACCCGAACTGCGGAGCAGGCTTCTGCGGAGCACGATTGGCGACCGCGATGAATGCAGCCGCTCGACGGATGCGATCTAGTTCAGCTTTGGTCATCACATCATCCCCACAATCACAGCAAGCGACACGGCGATCATTGCCCAAGTGATGAAGCTGATGGCTGCGCTCCGTTCCAGCATTCGCCTTCCCTCCCACCCAAGGTTGTGAGGGTAAGCGATATCGGCTATGCCCGTCAATAACCGATACCGGTTAGACAACCGCCAAAGGCGAAGGAAGAGTGGAATGAAATTGATTCGATTGGGGCGAATGGGAAGGCCACCGCTTAACATCAAGCCTACACTTGTGAGGCTCTCGGCTGCCGATCGTGAGCGGATACGGAAGCTTGTTGGCCCTGCTGGAATGGCCCGGTTCATCCGCGAGGCGATTGAGAGGGAGTTGGAGCGAAGGGAAGGGAAGCCCAAGCCGAAGGGGAAGGGTTAGCCCGAGGCCCAGGAACTCGCTTCGCTCGCAAGGCTCCGGCGCATAGCGCCTCAACCCTCGTCGGGCTTCGTGGCTTCGTGTTCAATCAATGGGCCAGGGCCGTTGATTGATTTCCCTGTCCGCGCAATTGCCTTTTCGAGTTGAGCGGCGAATGACTTGCCATCGAAGAACGCGCTAACCATTAGCTTTGGATGAACGAAAGGCAGGCATTCGATTGCTGCCCGAAGCCGACGGTGCTCAGGTTGGCGCGAGTTGGTGTAGACGGCGCGAAGGTATTCTAGCGGCGTCGCGTCGGGCGGGACGGTGATCTCTTCCTCACTAACCGCCACCGACAAATCCACAAACCCATCCATTTCCTAAGCCTTCCTGCAGGAATAATATCGGGAATATCGGGACAGTTGCCCCGATATTATTTCCGACTTTTCAAAATCGGTTGTCCCGATATTCCCGGAATTATTCTCACGGTTCGGGCCTCTAAGTGGCCCTCTAAGACCCCCGCCCTGCGGTATTCTTATATATTTTATATATATAATAAATAATATAGGGACAGGGAGAGGGGGTGTGTTTTGGAGGCGAGCAAATCGTTCGTTTTGCGGGCGGACCGTCCTTTTCCCTCGTTCTGGGAGGTAATAGCCTGCCCCGATATTATTTCCCGATATTCCTAGCGCCGGGCCAAAGGGCGCAGCGGGCGCAGCCATTCCAAGCTTGTTATCGGTGTCGAGCTTCATCCCTCGCTCCTCCGCTTCTGCCATTGCCAGCGGCGCGTAGGCTGACCAGCCCCGGTCCAAGCGAACTCGACGATATCGCCGCACTTAACTAGATGATCGATGACTTGATCGATCTTCCGATGGTCCCTGGTCTTGCGTTCGCAGAGCTTGCGGATTGCGCCTTGGGTGAGCTTGGTCTTCTTGATGAATTCCTTTCGAACTGTCTCGACCAAATCCACTTGATCGAGGTCCTCGCTCATGCCCTCGCGAAGGGCGTTGACAAGTTGGCGCATGGAATATTTGACAACCGCAAGGCCCCAATTCCAGTCTTCGATCTCGACTATCGCGGAGCCACGGAACACCGCTACCACCGTTGCCAATCGCAACGCATACTCGGGAGCCCTGATCCAAAGTTCGCGATCGTCAACCGAAGGCATCCCACGGATTTCCTTTTCGAACGCCAGCCAAAGCTCTTTCGTTCCGGAGCCCCAACCGATCCGGCGGAAGTCACGTAGAACCGCTCCGCCGGGCAGCATGAGTTTCATCTTGTCCGGCGGAGCTGGATCGCCAGCCGCGGATTTCAATGCCGCCGCTAACCAATCCGGGATTGTCAGCCAGCTATATTTCGGTTCGATCCTTTCCCGCGCACCGCGACCGATATTGAACAGCAACATACGATTGACGAAACCGTTCGATACCTCTTCCTTCGTTATGGCTCGGATGAACTTGCCTTCGGTCGACGCACCGAATAACGCAAAGGCTGGGCCGTGGACGGGCTTCATTTCCTTTCCGACTTTCGCTGTGCCGAACCATTCCATCTCTGGCGACCAGCCCCAGAGGCGTTGCAGGATACTGGGGATCTCAGCGACGTTGCCTGTTTGGCCTTTGGTTGAAATTCTTTTCAGCCATGCGCCGACTTCGTCAATGACGACTAAGGGATTTGGGTTTGGATCGGTGTTCGTCGTTCCTTCGAGGACTTGCTCGACAGCTTGCACCGATGCGATGCCGGATTGAGAGTAGGACTTCTCCACACCCATTGCCCGCAACAACATCCGAATGCAGTTCATGCCATGTTGTTTGCCCGCACCGGTTTCGGCTAACAGCAACACCCACAACACGACGCTGTTGCCGGATGGGCCGAGTACCTTGCGATCGAGAGCCTTGGCGCAGGCGGACAATGCGGTCGCCAACGATAGCCAGCGATCAGGGAGCGCAGCCGTGTCGTGCACGTATTGAGTGGCATGGCCTAGGCCGCCCGCCGGGTAGGTGAGACGTTCCAACGCCGTTGCACCCGGCGGAGGCGTCGGCGCAGGGCGGAGGCTAGGCGAAGGCGATAGCTTTGCAGGCGCAACTGGCACAGCACGAGCAGGCTCTACCGCTGGCGTAGCCGCCTTCGATAAGATTGCCTTCGCCCTCGCGGCATCAGCCTGGAGCTTCTCCGCCACTCCCTCGGGCAGGTTCAGGCGTCGGCGGAGAGCCGAGACTTCGGGCTCAGGCTTAGGAGCTGCAGGCGCCAAAGGCGCAGCTATGGCCTTCCGCTGCTCCAACAACTCGAAAGCCTGCAGTGCGGTCTTGGCGCCGAGCTTATTGGCGATGTTCCAAAGCCCGGCCTCTTGTTCATCGGCGGGTAAGTCAGCGAGCTTGGCGACGAGCTTTTCAATCTCTTCCGGCGATACGATGCGAGGGAGTTCACTCGTCATCGAAGCGTCCCCAAATGCCCAAGCCGCATGGATCAAGCCGCTGTCGATCGTAACGGGCCTGGGCTCGGTCGGCTTCGCGTTGGTGCCATTCGCGTTCATACGCAGGATCGACCGTGACTTCGCCCCAGCCATCGGGACGACGAACCGGGACAGTCTCAGCGGCGTCGCCCTTGGCGTTCACATCAGCACGCGACACGCGGACATCGGCTTCGCGGATTGTGCCCCGATCAGATCGGGTGATGACCTTGGGCTTTGGCGTTCGGCTCCCCCGGCTTTCATCTATTACAGCGTCTACCAGTGCCGAGATTTCGGCTTGGCGTTCAGGCGTGATAGTCATAGCGATCTCCTCGGCCGAACTCGGTCAGGGCGTACTCGATCGTATTTGCCTCCTACACGGATTTGGATTTCGCCGTTCGTCGCGACGGCCCAAGCATCGCTGCGATACCAATTGAAATCGCCATCGCTGACGATAACGACGGCATTGCCGACAACGCGGCCACGGTCGCAGACCAGCACAGGCTTGGGTAGGGCTGCGCCAGGCGATGGCCAGACAGGCGCTTGGGGTGTGGCGAAAGCCTCGGCTTCGATCTGGGCAGCGCGGATCGCTCTAGCCCCGGCGATTATCTGGGCTCGGTGTTCTGGCGAGATGGGTGGCTTGGGTGGCGCGTACAGTGGCTTGGGCTTGGCGAGTTCTGCGGACATGTCAGTTTCCTTTCTCCTTGGCCCATCGGGGCTCAAGCCCGGGAATGCCGGTTAGCTGTTCCGGCAGCCAACGCATGACATGCCCCGATGCGGTGAAAACAATCGAGATGGTGTAACCGGGAAACCAAGTGCTTGCGGCCCGGTGTG
Organism: Bradyrhizobium sp.; assembly: GCA_049674245.1. Taxonomy (GTDB): domain Bacteria; phylum Pseudomonadota; class Alphaproteobacteria; order Rhizobiales; family Xanthobacteraceae; genus Bradyrhizobium. The sequence goes on from JBATYU010000880.1 coordinate 6,687, forward strand.
GCGGGATATGCCAAGCGACACCGCAAGCGTTCGCGAGGCCGTCGAGCTTCTCCGCTAAAGCGAAGTCTTCCATCGTCACATGGTCGTAAGGCTCGGTGAGGATTGCCGCACACTTGCCGCCAGCACGGAAGTAAACGACGTGGTCCCAGATAACGTCGTGGGAGTTGTGGAATTCGCCAGAGCGCTTGCCGATGTCCTCGGGACGGAAGCACCGGATATGAGGGCCAGCATTCCAGCCGTTAAGGTGGGCAAGGCGCTTAATGGCAAACTCTCGAAGGTCTTGGGCTTCGTAGGGAATGCGAGGTTTGCGGTCGATGGCCTCACGAATTTCGCGAAGGGTACTGAGTTCGGCAAGGGACATCTCAGCCCCGCTTCGCCCTCGCCAACTTCGCGGCGAGTTCGGCCCGGTCGACTGCGTCTTGATGGTCAAGCATTCGGTCGAGATAGGCTTGGCCCGGAGGCTTCCAGTTATCCACTTGCGCAGGCTCTACCCAGCCCGAACGATTGATTGGGGCCGCAGGCCCTTGCCCTTCCTTCGGCGACGATGGAATGATCGATGAAGGCTCCCGGCTCCGTTGGTTATCTCGGCGAATGTCGGCCATCACATCGCCGCTTACCGCTTCTGCCATTTCGAGTTGCCACGCGGGAAGCCCAAGGCGACGAGCGCGGGCTTCAAGTGCTGCTTTGGTTCTTTCGTCTGCGAGCGTCATTGGGATTAGCCTTTCTTGTCTGGCCACTGGCTGTTGTCACCAGTAATGGGGATTGCCGGAGGCGTTCGGCTCTGCGTGCCCGAGGCATAGACTGTTCGGCCCGCACCTTTCGGGCCACAAGGTTCGGTGCAGGTGTTGCCAAGCGGGACCGCAGCCATCTTCCCAGTGAACAACGGAGTTGGGTTCTTGACGACCACGGTCCCAATCTGGGCAGCGCCTGCAGGGCTCCCGACGTTCGCCTTTGGCGATCCGCCTCGAACGCCAGGGCGAACTAATTTGTTCGTGTGATGCCTCCGCCGCTTCGTGCTTTAGCCATTGTCTTCGTCTCCTCTGAGTTGCGTTGGCGCGGGGTTGCCTTGGTTGTGGTGGACCGTGGTCACGGTTCGAGTGGGTCCCTTCCGTGAGTGTGTTGGTTCGGTGCTGAGCCTGCGCTTGATTTCAATCTATCGGCTAGGCGCTCAGCTTCGGACTTGCCGACGTAGGAATGCTTAGACATTTCATTTCTCCTTTGGTTTGGGGTCAGCGTGGCGATTGATTTCCGGATCGCGGGTCATGATCCGATGATACTCATGATGTCGGATCATCAGGTCATACGCAGCCTGATCCAAGGGTTGCGCATTGATTGGCGGGACGAGCCCTGCGGCTAGTCGGCTCCATTGATCGGTGCCGTTTGCGTCAATGATGGTGCCTTCAGGAATGAGGATGGCGCCACCTTGAAGCGGCCAACCATGGCCGAAGAGTTGGTATCGCATCAGCGGTTCTCCTTTGAGCCAGTTACCAATCGCAGCCGGGGCCTCGGAGCCTTGGCCCGAATACGCGATTGGAAAAGGTCCTGCTCCAATGCATCGGCATCGCGAGCGAACCGCAGTCGAGCCTCGGGCCTTGGGTCTCGCGCGGCGAAGAAACGAAACCAGTCCACGTACATCTGTTGAATCCAGAACAACTCCGTCAGCGTTGGCTTTGGCGTTCGCTCCAACATCTTCGCGGCGATCTGTTGATGCCACCTCGCCCGATCCATCGCCACGAACGGGTCCACATCCGAGTTTGGCGTTGGCACGCCCGTCTCAGTCCGTACCTCCGGCACCAGATCGAGTTCGGGATTGAGTTGCATCATGACCAGCCTCCGGGCTATGCGAGCAATGTCTGCGATTGAAATTCGAAAGCGTTCGGTCAGGGTCCAGTACAAATCCTGAGTTGCCTGATCGACGCCGATGAACACCACTGCGGCGTTGGCTTGGGCCAGAGCACGCGCTTCGGCGTCGGCTTGGTTGCGCCGTCTCATCGTTCGACCCTCGTCATGTCTGGCAAGGCGTCAATGACTTCGCCCGTGGGTGGCTCAATCCCGGTTGGATCGTGAGACCACGCTGGCGCGACCAAGACCTTCTGCGAATGCACCGGGTCCTTAGCTTTGCTCAGCCTCGGGTCCGCCGCTACCTCAAGGTCAGCTTGGACTTGGGCGAGTTCGAAATAGCTTGTAGGTGGCGATGGCGCAGGGTTTGCTCGTCGAGCGAGTGCGTCTTCTTTCGCTTGCCTCAATCGCTCCGCTGGGGCTGGTCCGTCGTAAGGCCGCGTGGCGTTCTCTTGGTGAATGTTGCCTTCGGTCATTATTCAATCTCCAGTTTTTGGCATCGTGGCTCGTGCCAACATGAAACCCACGATCAACCCCAGTAGAAGTTGTTCAGCGTCAGCGGCGACGAACACCGCGCCAATGCCGCCTACGACTGCGACAAAGACGGCCATTTCAAAACAATACTTAAGCCGAGTCATAAATCTGTGGAATTTGGGTCGCTCCTCGGCTCTGATCGCCAGTCGCTGGGCTTTGGCCGCCCAGCGAGCTTCAGTGGCGCGGGCGATGGCGTGCCAGTCGGTCATGTCGCTTGCTCCGCAGCCACAGGCTGCGGCTTCCGCAACTCGATCACTTCGGCGACCAAGGTTGGCTTCGGCCGTTCCGAGACAATGCGGACATCGCGGCCGGATTCCTCTAACTGGCGATTGAGTTCTTCGAGCATGAATTCTTTCAAGGTTATTGTTCTCATCACAGCCGCTCCCCCTTCACCAGTTCTCCTAGCGCCGTAAGGATCATACGAAGCTCAGCCACGACGGAGCGGCCGTTTTCATCAGGGGCAATTGCTTTGTT
>JBATYU010000881.1:0-11656 GCA_049674245.1 Bradyrhizobium sp.
GCCGAGAAGTCGGTCGGCAGCGCCAGCGCCTCGTCGAGCGCATTGGTGTGCAGCGACTGGGTGTGGCCCTGGGTTGCCGCCATCGCCTCGATCGTGGTGCGCATCACGTTGTTGAAGACGTCCTGCGCCGTCAGCGACCAACCCGAGGTCTGGCAATGCGTGCGCAGCGACAGCGAGCGCGGGTCTTTCGGGTTGAACGGCTTTAGCAGCTTGGCCCACAACAGCCGCGCCGCGCGCATTTTTGCCACCTCCATGAAAAAGTTCATGCCGATCGCCCAGAAGAACGACAGCCGCGGCGCAAAACGATCGACGTCGAGGCCGGCCGCAAGGCCGGCGCGCAAATATTCGACGCCGTCGGCGAGCGTATAGGCGAGCTCGAGGTCCTGCGTCGCGCCGGCCTCCTGCATGTGATAGCCGGAAATCGAGATCGAGTTGTATTTCGGCATTTTTTGCGAGGTGTAGGCAAAAATGTCGGAGATGATCCGCATCGAGGGGCTAGGTGGATAGATATAGGTGTTGCGCACCATGAACTCTTTCAGAATGTCGTTCTGAATGGTGCCCGACAGTTTTTCCGGCGGCACGCCCTGTTCCTCGGCGGCCGCGACGAACAGCGCGAGGATCGGCAGCACCGCGCCGTTCATGGTCATCGACACGCTCATCCGGTCGAGCGGTATCCCCGAAAACAGCGTGCGCATGTCGTAGATCGAATCGATGGCGACGCCGGCCATGCCGACATCGCCGGTGACGCGGGGATGATCGCTGTCATAGCCGCGATGGGTGGCAAGATCGAAGGCGACCGAGAGGCCCTTTTGCCCGGCGGCGAGATTGCGCCGATAGAACGCGTTGGAATCTTCCGCCGTGGAGAAGCCGGCATATTGCCGGATGGTCCAGGGCTGGTTGACATACATCGTGGGGTAGGGGCCGCGCAGATAGGGCGCGATGCCGGGCCAGGTCTCGAGGAAATCGACGCCGTCGAGATCGGTTTCCGAATAGCTCGATTTTACCGGGATGCCCTCCGGCGTGAGCCATGGCTCGGCGCCGCCGCTGGGTTGGGCGCTGGTGGTGTTTTCAAATGCGATATTCGCAAAGCTCGGTATGCGGCTCATGGATTACCATCATAGCATGCGCGACCCCGGAGGTCGCCAGTCTCAATCATGGTCCGGGTGCTGGTGGCTGACGATGCGGCTAAGCTTTTCGGCGCCGGCAACTTCAAGCGTGCTTCTGCCGGGTAGATCGGCAATCCTGCCGACCCAAGCCAAATGAGCCTCGGTTCCCGTGGCATAGGTCGGGACCACGCGGTCCGGTCGGTCGAAGCTGCCGGTGGTGAGTTCAATCATGTCTCCGCCGATCGTGCGATAACTGAGCGGCGTTCCACAGGCAGCACAGAAATCACGCTCGGCGATCGACGACGAGCGGAAGGCCGCCGGTTTGCCGTGTGTCCACGCGAAATCCTCGTGCCTGACATCGGCGAGCGATATGAATGGACCGCCAACCGCCTTCTGGCACATCCGGCAATGACACAACCCTACTTTTACCGGCGTGGCATATACGGCGAAGCGTACCGCGCCGCACTGACAGCCGCCCGTCAGAATAGCATTTCTGGCTGCTGTCATGCTCCCTCCGCCAATCGATACGCTTCCTGCAGCGTCGCCGGCGCATCGCCGCCGGCAAAGACAAAATCGTTGACGCCGGCGGCCCGGAACGCGGCTTCCCGTTCACCGGGCCGGCCTGCCAAATAGATATATCGTGTTCCAACGCCTTGAAGGGCCTTGGCTGCGCCGGCGGCGAGGGCGGCATAGACCTTGTCCGACGAACACAGGCAGGCCAGCTCGGCGCCAGAGGCCTTGTAGGCCGCGGCGAGCGCCGCCGGGTTGGCAAATCCTTCGCTGTCGATCGCCTCGATCCCGCCGGTCTCGAAAAAGCTCTTGGCAAAGGTCGCACGTGTGGTGAAATCGGCCGGCGCGCCGAGATTGGCAAGGAAGACGCACGGCCGCTTGCCGCGCTCCTTGAGAATTTGATCCGAGCGGTCGCGCAAGCGCTCGAACGGCACCGCCAGCCGCATTGGCGCCAGCGGGTCAAACGTGAATTTGGCCTCGCCGTAGGGCACAAGCTCGATTGGCTTCGCGTCAATCACTGCGACGCCAGCCTCGTGCAAATTGGGGAATTTTGTGGCGCCGGTCAGCACGTCCTTTCGCCGGGCGATGTTTTGTTCGCGCATGGCCCGCGTCGCCGCGACCTTGCGCTGGATTAGATTTTGCTCGAGGGCAGCGAACACACCGCCGGCGTTTTCGATCTCTTGAAACAGGGCCCACGCCGCTTCGCAAAGCGCTTGCGTGAGGTTTTCGATGCCGCCTGATCCGGCCGCGGGATCGGTCACCTTGGCGAGGTTGGATTCTTCCAACAGGATGAGTTGGGTGTTGCGCGCCACCCGCCGCGCGAATGCATCGGGCAACCCGAGCGCCAGCGTATGCGGCAGCACGGTGACGGCGTTAGCGCCGCCGAGGCCGGCGGCGAATGTCGCCATGGTCGCACGCACCATGTTCACGTAAGGATCGCGCTGGGTCAGCACGCGCCAGGCGGTTTCGGCAGCGATGAACAACGGCTTCGTCGCAAGCCCGCTGGCCTGTTCGACGCGTGCCCATAGAAGCCGCAGCGCGCGGAATTTTGCCATGGTCAGGAACTGATCCGCGTCGGCACTGAGCCGCGCGTAGATCATGTTTTGCGCATCTTCCAGCGCAACCCTAGCCCCTTCGATTGCGCGCAAATAGGCGACGCCGGTGGCGAGCACGAACGCCAGCTCCTGCACCTCCGATCCGCCGGCATCATGGATCACCCGTCCATCGGCCACCGCAAACGGACCCTCAAACCCCATTGCCACCAGGCCTTTGATCGCGCCCGTCACCGCAGGCACGATCTCGGGCCATGCATAGGGACTGGATCCCCAGACCGCGCAGGCGCCGATCGGATCGAGACCGAAGCGGATATTGCAGGCCGCGGCGACGACGCGCTTGCGCTTCAAATACTCGGCCAAGTGAATTGCGGCCATCCGCGACTGCGGGCCGATCTGAAGCTCGATTGAAATGCCGGCGTCCAGAAGGATGCCGTCGAGAACCTTCTCGATCGCTTCCGCCGATGGCCCCAGTCCAAAGCCGTGGGCGCCATTGGCGCCCGCGAATACCAGCGTCAGCCCGGTAGCGCCGTTTTGCAGGTCATGCAGCGCCTGCGCATTGGCCATCGCGGCGTCCGGATGATCGATCCGCTGCATGATCTGCCATGGCGCAGCAGCGGCGCGGCCTGGAAGCGGGCTAGCGCCTCTGGCGCGCGGATAGATCGGCTCGATCGCAAGGCCATCATAGGTCTTGCCGGCCAGCTTATCGAACGGCGCGCCCTTCAGCACGCCGTCGACGAGCTTGCGCCAGTCGTCATAGGACGCAGGCGGAAAATCGGCTGCCAGCGGCAAATCGTCGGTCGTCGTCATCCCGCAACTCTCGTTGTCTTGGGCCGGTTTTCTTGGCCGGTCTTCTTGGGCCGGTTTTCTTGGGCCGGAAATTGCCACGGGCCGGCCGCCAAGCCAAACAGTTGTTTCGTGCCCGGTTGGTTAATCCTACCGCGCCATTGAACCCTCATGGTGAGGAGGCGCGCATGCGCCGTCTCGAACCATGAGGCCACGCTGCCTAGCCTATTTTCCGGGCCTCGTCCTTCGAGACGCTTGCTAGCGCAAGCTCCTCAGGATGAGGGGATAAGCCGAATATGACGCAGTAAGATTAACCCAAATCCGGCAACCGCTCGATCCCCTCGGTCGATACTTGCGCCAGTGCCGAACGGAGGTCTCGTCCCGCGATGACCCGATCCGGTACGATCTCCGCGAGCGGCACCAGCACAAAAGCGCGCTCGAACAGAAGCGGGTGCGGCAGCGTCAATTCGGGCTTGTCGATCGACACATCGTCATAGGCGATCAGATCGAGGTCGAGGGTGCGCGGACCCCAGCGCCGTTCATTCGCACGATCGCGGCCGAACTTGTTTTCGATCTTGTGCAGCGTGAACAACAGCGCGTGCGGATCGAGGCTGGTCTCGATCTCAATGCAGGCATTGACGAAGCGCGCCTGCTGCTCGTTGCCCCAGGGCGGCGTGGCATAATCGGACGACCGCGCCAGCAGTACTCCCTGCGCCATGCCGCAGATATTGGCGATCGCCTTCTTGAAGGTCGCGCGAACGTCGCCGACATTGCCGCCGAGCGCGATCAGAGCATCAGCCATTGGACGGCGGATGCCGGTTGCGCGTGAGCACCACGCCGACATCCTCGAAGATCGCGGCGATCGGCGCGTGCGGCTTGTGCACCGTGACCTTGACCGCCCGGACGCGCGGAAATGCGGCGAGGATCGCGTCGGCCACCGCGCCGGCCGCGCGTTCCAACAGCTTGTAATTGGTGTTCTTGAACGCCGAGGTCGCGGTCGCCACCACATTGGAGTAGGACACGGTATCGGCGAGGCGGTCGGTACGCGAGGATTCCTGGAGATCGGCGAACAGCTCGAGATCGATCACAAAACGCTGGCCGACCTCGGTCTCATGCTCCATCACGCCATGGCGGGCATGGATCACGATGCCGGTGACGAAGATCGTATCGGTCATCGCTTGTCCTCGATCGCGGCTGCGATCCGCAGCGCCTGCACGGTCTCGGCCACGTCATGGGTCCTGATGATCCTTGCGCCGTTCCTTGCCGCGATCACATGCGCCGCGATCGAGCCGCCGAGGCGCTCTCGCGCCTGCGACGGCATGACGCTCGCCATAAAACTCTTGCGCGAGGCGCCGACCAGCAGCGGCAGGCCGAACGCGCGCAACTCGTCCAGCCGGGCCAGCGCTATCATGCTTTGCTCCGCCGTCTTGCCGAAGCCGATGCCGGGGTCGAGCACGATATTTCCAAGCGGAATGCCGGCACGATCCGCAATCGCCAGGGAGCGCGTGAAGAAGGCGGCAATATCCTTCATGATGTCGATCGCGGAATCGGCGCGGTCGCGATTGTGCATGACGATGACGGGTACATTGCGTGCCGCAGCAAGCGGCGCCATGGCGGGGTCGCCTTGCAGACCCCACACGTCGTTGGCGATCAAGGCGCCTGCGTCCAGCGCGAAGGACGTAACGTCGGCCTTCATGCTGTCGATCGAAACCGGCACGCCCAGCGAGACCACGCCAGCCAGTATTGGCCGCAGCCGTTCGGTCTCCAGTTCGGCTGAAATCGGTTGCATCCCGCCGTAGGGCCGCGTCGACTCTGCGCCGATGTCGATGATGTCGGCGCCGTCGGCGATCATGCGCTGTGCCTGCGCAAGAGCCGCCTCCGGCGCCATAAATTGCCCGCCGTCGTAAAACGAGTCCGGCGTCACGTTGAGGGCGCCCATCACGGCTGGCTGGGGTTTTGACAAGATCGCGCCGAGCACCGGATGAAGCACCGGGCCGGCCGTCAAACCAGATCTGGACATGGCTGCGATCATGCGGTCGCTTTGCGCGGTCCCCGCAGGGGAGTCAAGATGGAGGAGGCGGTCTCCGCGAGCTGGACTTGGCCGGCTCTAATAGGTGATCTTCGGCTGCAGTTTGCGGGCGTGCTCGACCAATTGCTTGACCGACTTCTCCGAGGGCAAAACCCGGACAAGTTTGCGCCTGGTATTTACTTCTTTCATGTTCTGCGCAAGGCGCGCCGGGTTGCGCAGCGCCAGTTCGCGAACCGTGGTGACCCCCGCCGCGCGCACCAGGCCGACCTTGGCCTTGCCCATGCCGGGAATCCGCATGTAGTCGGAGACATTCGCCCATTCCAGCAGTTGCTGCTCGCTGATACCGGTCTTCGCCGCAAGCGCCTTGCGCCCCTTGACGGTTCGGGCCGCCTCGAGCAGCGCGTCGGTGGTGCGAATGCCGAGCGATTTCAGTTTCGAAGCGGAGAAGGCCGACAGGCCCTCAATCTCGGAAATAGGATATGTCATGGTACTCAATATGAAGATAAGGTGCTTCAGGCGAATTGGATGAGGCCCGGCGTCCCCGAGATGATCTCGCCTATTTGATCCGCTCCGAGTTTGTCGCGGCCGAACCTGAAAAGTTCACGCGCGACATTTTCAATCTCGGTCATGCCAAGGCCAAGTGCCATCAGCCTGGTGCCGACCGCCATCAACCCGCCGTCCATCAGCTTCGCCAGACCACCGCCATTGTTTGAGGCCGTGATGGCGGCTTCCGCGCCCGGAATGTTGTCGATCAAGGCTTGAACTTTGTCGAAAGGACCCTCGTTGCGAAGGAAACCAAGCATAATGCCGACGGTTTTTTCAGCCACAGCATCATCGATGCCGGCTTTTTCAGCCAGCCGCCCAATCAATTCGTCCATCTTGCCCCGCCTCTGCCGGTTTAAAAGCCGGATCCTTCTCAGCCCAATTTATCTTGAGCTTCCGCGAAATGAATTACAAGCGATGACCATACTACAGGACGCCATTCGGCTTCAATGGCGTGGCGAGTGTTGCAGCAATGCAAGAGCAAGCACTCGATTAACGAAAAATGTCGCGGCGCGAACTCTCATCCCGGCCTTCCGCGGAGAAAGATCATGACCGCGTTCCAACGAACCGCCACTTCGAGCAGCTTTGACCGGTTTTAATCGGCTGGCAAGATGCGATATGATGGCCGGCCGGGCGGCTCGGCCCTTATATATGCGGCAGGTGGACAGCGATGGCGACATCCGAAAAGATGACGGCCGACACCGACGAGAAAATTTTCATCGGCAAGGGTGAACAGCTGGCCTGGCTGACGCTTGCGCTCGCCAACCGCCATGGGCTCGTCACCGGCGCCACCGGAACCGGCAAGACGGTCTCGCTGCAGGTGATGGCCGAAGGATTCGCGCGGGCCGGTGTTCCGGTATTCGCGGCCGACATCAAGGGAGACCTGTCGGGCATCTCCGAAGCCGGCGAGCCCAAGGATTTTATCGTGAAGCGGGCCACCGATATGGGCCTCACCTTCCAGCCCGACCAGTTTTCGACCGTGTTCTGGGACGTGTTTGGCGAGCAGGGCCATCCGGTGCGCGCGACCGTCACCGAAATGGGCCCGTTATTGCTGTCGCGAATGCTCGATCTGAACGATGTGCAGGAAGGCGTGCTCAATGTCGCGTTCCGCGTGGCGGACGAGAACGGGCTTGCCCTGATCGACATGAAGGATCTTCGTGCGCTATTGGATGCGATCGTACCAGGCGCGGCCAGCAAGGGCGCGGATGGCGATAACGATCCGTTGGCTTCGGTCCGCAAGGCGGCGCAGGGTTTCGGCAACGTCACCCGGGCGACCGTCGGAACCATCCAGCGCCAGCTGTTGGTGCTGGAAAACCAGGGCGGCACGAAATTCTTCGGCGAGCCGGCGCTGTCGCTGAAGGATTTCATGCGCACCGATCGCGACGGAAGGGGCATGGTCAATATCCTGGTCGCGGACAAGCTGATGCAGAGCCCCAGGCTTTACGCCACCTTCCTGCTCTGGATGCTGTCGGAGCTGTTCGAGGAACTGCCTGAAGCCGGCGATCCGCCGAAGCCGAAGCTCGTGTTCTTCTTCGACGAGGCGCATCTGTTGTTCAGCGACGCGCCCAAGGCGCTGATGGACAAGATCGAGCAGGTGGTGCGCTTGATCCGCTCCAAGGGCGTCGGGGTTTATTTCGTGACCCAAAATCCGATCGACGTGCCGGACCGGGTGCTCGGTCAGTTGGGCAATCGCGTTCAGCATGCGCTCAGGGCCTTCACCCCGCGGGACCAGAAAGCGGTTGCGGCCGCGGCCCAAACATTCCGGCCCAATCCGAAGCTCGATACCGCGAAAGTCATCATGGAATTGGGCAAGGGCGAAGCGTTGGTGTCGTTCCTGGAGGGCAACGGCACGCCGGCGATCGTCGAGCGCGTCATGATCCGCCCGCCGTCGGCTCGGATCGGGCCGATCACGCCGGAAGAACGCAAGGCGATCATTGACAACAGCCCGGTCAAGGGCAAATACGACACCGCGATCGATTCCGAATCCGCCTATGAGATCTTGCAAAAGCGCATCGCCGGAGCCGCGGCGACGGCCGACGGACCGGCGGGCGGCGGGGGAATTCTGGGGCAGCTTGGCGCTATCGTGGGGACGATTTTCGGCACCAATACCGGGCGCAACCGGTTGTCGACGGGCCAGCTCATCGCGCGAAACGTGACGCGCTCGGTCACCAACAAGGTCGTGGGCGGGGTGGTGGCCGATCTCGGCAAATCCGTCGGCGGCTCGATCGGCGGCTCAGCCGGCCGCGCGCTGGTGCGCGGCACGCTCGGCGGCTTGCTGCGACGGTAGATCCTTCCTCCTCTGTTTTGTAAGAAAGTCGAGCGTGCAGAGATACCCATCGTTGCGAGCGCCGTTCGATTTGCTGTTTCTGGTCTGCTGTATCGCACTGACGGCGGATGTTCTCGTTCCGGAGATCTGGGGAAACGGAAAGACCAAGGACTATCCGCTGTGGTTCTGGGCCGGGCAGCAGGTGCTGCAGGGGAGGGATCTCTACCCCAGCGATCCCGACAGCTATTTCGGTTTCATCTACCCGCCGCTGTCCGCCGTGCTGCTCGCGCTACCGAGCTGGTTCGGCAAGATCACCCTTTATACATGGCTGTCGCTCGTCAACGCGGGCGCGTGGTGGATGACGGCGCAGCTCTCAAACGCGATGACGGGATCGGGGCGGACACCCGGCCCGTTGCTGTTTGCGCTTCCCAGCATCGTCACGGTGACGTCGGTGTTCGACATGTTCGACCTCGGGCAGCCGAACCTCGTGCTGCTGGCGATGATGCTCTACGGATTCTGGTTGCTGCAACACGAGCGACCCTGGTTGGCGGGAAGCATGTTTGCGCTGGCAACCGCGATCAAGGTTTTTCCGGTAGCGGTATTTCCCTATCTCGTCTGGCGGCGGAAATGGGCGGCTGTGGCGAGCACGGTGGCGTTTTTGGGGGTTTTCCTGTTCATCGTTCCGGCGCCGATACGCGGCTTCCAGCACAATGTTTCCGAACTCAAGACCTGGTATCAGGGCATGATCGCCTCGAGCTCGGAAAAAGGATTTGGCCAGCGCGGCGAGCAGAACTGGTCCTGGGTCAATCAATCCATCATCGCCATGACGCACCGGCTGACGCGGCCAATCAATTACAATCAGGAAGATCCGGCCAAGCCGCCGCGCACCATGAATCTCGTCAATCTCGATTTCAAGACGGCCAATCTTGTCGTGCTGGCGATATCGCTCGCGATTGGCCTTGGCTACATCGCGGTGATGCCGCGCCATTCGAAAAGAACGGCCAAGTCGGACGCCGAGGAAATCGGCATCCTGTTCTGCCTGATGACGGTGGCCTCGCCGCTGGCGCGCCAGTATTATTTCATGTGGCTGTTCTTTCCCGTCACCATCCTGATCCACCGGGCAACCTTCGATCCGCGCGCCGACGTGCGGGGCTGGAGCTGGGCCACGCTCGCCATCGCGGGCCTCTTGATGTGTCTGTCGCTGCCGGTGTTCCCGCACGACATCCAGGCCTATGGCAACAACCTCGCCGCGACCGCCGTAATAGCGGCTGGACTAGTCTGGCACATCCTGCATCCTTTAGCCGAAACTGCCGCTGGCCCCATCTCGCCCGCGGCGCTACAAGGCGAGCCACAGAATAATCCCACCAGCTAGGGGAAGGCCACAAATGCCCAGCTCGCCGCAGCTTCAGCCGGTCCTCGACCGCATCGATGCCGATTTCGACAACAGCCTGACGCGGCTGTTTGCGCTGCTGCGGATCAAATCGATTTCAGCCGATCCGGCGTTTGCCGATGATTGCAAGGCGGCGGCCGATCATCTTGCCAAGGATATCGCCACCTTGGGTTTTGCGACCGACGTCAGGCCGACGGCCGGGCATCCCGCCATCGTCGCCAAAAGCAACGGCAAGGGAAATGAGAAGGCAAACGATGGTGGGCGGCCTCACGTGCTGTTCTACGGGCACTACGACGTGCAGCCGGTCGATCCGCTCAATCTCTGGCATCGTCCGCCGTTCGAGCCGGCCGTGACCGACCATGCGGATGGGCGGAAGATTATCGTCGCGCGGGGCGCCGAGGACGACAAGGGCCAGTTGATGACCTTTGTCGAGGCCTGCCGCGCCTGGAAATCGGTGACCGGTTCGCTGCCGGTCGATGTGACCATTCTGATCGAGGGCGAGGAGGAAATCGGATCGAAGAATTTCGTTCCCTTTCTCGAGGCCAACAAGCACGAGCTTGCCGCCGACTTCGCAATGGTCTGCGACACCGGCATGTGGGACCCGAACACGCCTGCGATCACCATCTCGCTGCGCGGACTGGTTTTCGAGGAGGTCAAGATCAAGGCCGCCAGTCGCGACCTGCATTCCGGCGTGTTCGGTGGCGGCGCGCGGAATCCGATCCGGGTGCTGACCTACATCCTCGGCGGCCTGTTCGACGAGAACGGCCGTATTACGATTCCGGGCTTCTACGACGGCGTGAAGGATTTGCCGCCCGACATCCTCGCGCAATGGAAGAAGCTCAATCTAAGCCCGGAGACGTTCCTGAAACCGATCGGGCTTTCGATCCCCGCCGGCGAGAAGGATCGTCTCCTGATCGAGCAAATCTCCTCGCGTCCGACCTGCGACATCAACGGCATTATCGGGGGCTATACCGGCGAAGGCTCGAAGACCGTGATCCCGGCGGAAGCCTCGGCCAAGATTTCGTTCCGCCTGGTGGAGGGGCAGCAGCCCGACAAGATCCGAAAAGCTTTTCGCGATTACGTCACCGCCCGGCTGCCGGGGGATTGCAGGGCCGAATTCGGCGACCATTCCAGTGCGCCGGCGATCGCGCTTGACTGGAACATGAAGCCGCTCGCCGCCGCCAGGCGCGCATTGACCGAGGAGTGGGGCAAGGAGACGCTTCTGATCGGATCAGGCGCCTCGATCCCGATCGTCGCGGATTTCAAGCGCACGCTCGGCCTCGATACCGTGCTGGTGGGCTTTGGTCTCGACGACGACAACATCCATTCGCCCAACGAGAAGTATGACCTGAAGAGCTTTCACAAGGGCATCCGTTCCTGGGCGCGCATTCTGGCCGCGCTCGCGGAGGTGCCGGGTTGACCTCTCCTCGCGACGCGGGCGCCCGCCCAACTCTTGCCCCGGACGCGGTGCACTGCGCCGCGCAGCGGCGTGGTGCTCCGCAGAGCCGGGGCCCAAGATCAACCGAATTATGGGTCCCGGATCTGCGGAGCAGCGTGAAGGACGCTGCACCGCGTCCGGGACACACCATCACCTCCAAATAAAAACGCCGCCCGGGATTGGGCGGCGCTTTGATTCGGTCGTGCAGAGGTCGTTGAGGGCGATACTACACGAAAATTCCAGATTTTCAAATTCCCGTAGCTCGAGTGTCCCGAATCCGGATCCTACGGCGCCGGGATCGACAGCAGGCTCGAAATGCTGCGGCCGCGGATATCGTAGACGCGCGCGAACACCACGTCGTCGCGCTTGATCTCCACCATGACCGGCGCGGTCAGGCCCTTGCAGTAGAACTCGCCGAGCGTCATGGCGAAGTCGGCGGCGTGGCTGTCCCAGCCGATGGTGAAATCGGGACCGAGCGCGACCTGCGCCGGGCGCTGCGGGCCGCATACCGCGACCTTCCATTTGCGGCCCTTGGG
>JBATYU010000882.1:0-5349 GCA_049674245.1 Bradyrhizobium sp.
GTCGGAACCAGCGGCAGCCGGAGCCGCAGGTGTCGGAGCCGCAGGTGTCAGGAGCGAGACCGGCGCCGGCGGCAGCGGACCGGTTGCCGTCGAAAGCGCGTCGGCAATCGTCGTGCCGTCCGGGTTGAAGGCTCCGCCGTTGAGCGGGACATTGTTGCCGGAGACATCCATTGCGTTGGCGTGGAAGCCATCCGCCGCCGCCTTGACCAGAGCCGCGTTGTGAGTCTGGAGGCCGTTGATCATTGCCGCCACGTCGGCGCCCACCGTGGAGTCCGGCCCGAGCAGCTCGTTATCGAACCGCGCCTCGAAGACACCGCCCTGGGCCGCATCGAAGTTCTGGATGTTGTGCTCCCAGCCCTGCAGCGTCTGGACGAAGGCCTTGACCTGCTGTGCGGTGCCGGTCGAGACGAGCTGTTCGGCCTGGGCGCCCAGCGTATTGCCGGAGGCGATGAAGTCCGCCCAGAAATTGGTCTGGTCGGCATTGTCCTGATACCGAACAGGCACCACGTCGGTGAACGGCGCTCCCGTCCATCCGGCGACGCCGTTGCCGGATGCCATGTTGGCGAGATTAGGATCGCCCGCAACGATATCGGTAATGTCGAGGAAATTATCGTTGGTGGCTTTCGCGGCATCGGGATTGAACCCGTATTGGTGGTCGAAGTTGGTCAGCTGCAGATTGATCTGATCGACGATGGTGGACGCGTGGATGCCGGTCGCGCCCTGGAACAATTGCGGGTGGTCCTGCATCAGCGTCAGAAGCCCGTCGTGCACGGTCTGCAGGTCGGCTTGTATCGCCGGCAGATTGTCGGCGTTGATGCCGGCGAGCGATTTGGACTGGGCGTCGTCGAAGATCGCTCCGAGCTCCGCAAAGGTGGCGTGCGGCGTGTTGGCGTTCAGCGGCGTCGCCAATTCAGGCGGCGCGAAGTTGAACCCCGGATTGTTGTCCTTGATGCTCAGCGCCTGCAGAATCGGATCGTTCTCGATGGTGTTGATGATGTCCAGATGCGCCGTGCGCAGCGTCGCCTCGGCATTGGCGTCGTTGTTGACCGCGCCTTGCACCGATCCGAGCGCTGTCGTGATGTCGCCCAGCACCTTGTTGACGTCGGTAAGCTGGACGCCGGCAAAATCGTTGGCCGCGACATCCGCGATCAACCCGGTCTGAACCAGTTGAAGGTCAGCCGTGTATCGGCCGTCGGTGCCGTTGCCCTGGTTGCCGACCGGAACATTGTTGTGCCAGAGCCCGCCTTCGAGGATTCGGGTCGCGTCGTTGAACATGTTCTCGAAATAGAGATCGCCGGGGTTGAGTCCTGCGACCGCGCCGCCGCCCGGAGGTGTTCCGCCGCCGCCACCGTCGGCAGGAGGTGTTCCGCCGCCGCCTCCACCGCCGCCCCCACCATCGGCAGGAGGTGTTACCGGTGTCACGGCGGTGGCCTGCGCCGCCGCCACCACAGCGGCATAGGTGCCGCCATCCGCCATCAGATTGTTGGTGCCGACGTCGCCGGAGTTCGCCGCAAGCTGTTCTGCCGCGGCGTTGACTTCACCGGCATTGTGATTTTGCAAACCCTCGACCAGCGCGGCCGCCGCGGTGCCTGACGTGCCGTCTGAGCGAAATTCGTTCCAGAACCGCGCCGACCACAGGCCGCCTTGCGCCTGATCGAAGGCGTTCGAGTTGGTCGCGTAGGTCTGGATTTGCTGGACCAGTCCGGCGATGTCGCCGGTGAAACCATTATTCTCGATCGTGATCGCCGCCTGGCCGAGATGGTTGCTGTCCTGGATCCATTGCGTGACGAATGCCGTCTGGTCCGCATTGTCGAGGAATGGCGCGGGCGGCGTGTTCAAGGCCGGCAACGGCGTTGGATTGAACAACGCCTGAACACCGGTGTCGCCTTGCGCGATGTCGATGATGTCACGATGGATATCGTTGATGGCGCGCCCGACAAATTGTCCGAGATTCGTACCCAACACCAGCGTTCCCGTTGGAGAGTTCGCGTTCTCAACCGATGCGATCTCTTCATTGAGCTGATTGATGATGACGTGGGTGTGCAGATCGGAGAGGTTGTTGATTGCAGGATCCGCCGCGGTCAACATCTGCTGCACGCCGATCAGGTCGGAGACGATCAGGTTGACTTGATCCGGACCGACGCCGCCGATCTCGCGGGTCGTTGCATCGTTGAACAGATCCGTTGCTGTCAGACCGGCGGCTGGCGCAGCAGGCGCTGCTGCTGGTGCCGCAGGTGCTGCCGCTTGATCTGCCGCAGGGTTGTTGCCTGCTGTCGGTGCCACGGCTGTCGCCTGCGCCGCCGCCACCACGGCGGCATAGGTGCCGCCATCCGCCATCAGGTTGTTGGTTCCGACGTCGGCAGAGTTCGCCGCGAGCTGCTCTACCGCGGCGTTGACTTCGCCGGCATTGTGCGTCTGCAAACCGTCGACCAGCGCGGCCGCTGCCGTGCCCGAAGTGCCGTCGGTCCGGAATTCGTTCCAGAAGCGCGCCGACCACAGCCCGCCTTGCGCCTGATCGAAGGCGTTCGAGTTGGTCGCGTAGGTCTGGATTTGCTGGACCAGTCCGGCGATGTCGCCCTGGAAGCCATTATTCTCGATCGTGGTCGCCATCTGGCCGAGATGGTTGCTGTCCTGGATCCATTGCGTGACGAATGCCGTCTGGTCCGCGCTGTCATGGAACGGTGCGGGCGGCGTGTTGAGGGCCGGAAGCGGCGTCGGGTTGAACAGCGCCTGAACGCCGGCATCGCCCTGAGCGATATCAATGATGTCGCGATGGATGTCGTTGATGGCGCGCCCGACAAATTGTCCGAGATCGGTTCCCAATACCAGCGTGCCCGTCGGAGAGTTCGCGTTCTCGATCGATGCGATCTCTTCATTGAGCTGATTGATGATGACGTGGGTGTGCAGATCGGAAAGGTTGTTGATCGTGGGGTCTGCCGCGCTCAGCATCTGCTGCACGCCGATGAGGTCCGAGACGATCAGATTGACCTGATCCGGGCCGATGCCGCCAATCTCGCGAGTGGTTGCGTCGTTGAATAGATCCGTTGCTGTCAGGGCCATTTTACTCCCTCCTCTTCAATATTGTTGGCGATACTCTGCCGCTGGTTCGGTTGGTTGCAGAACGGCGTGTTGGCAACACGAGCCCTTGTCGAAAAACCTTTTCTCTTCATTTCACCGGACACGATAGACCGGTCGGCGCGACCTGCGCGCGACGCGAAAAGTTGTTTACGTTCGTGGCGTCAATCGGCCGACACCGTGACCTCTGCGCGAAGAAGCAAGGTGATAGGCGGACGAATCTATGACACCACAATTTGCACTTAATCGTTCGCTGATTTGCCCAAATATCGAGATCAGAACCGAAAATGACACTCGTGTTCGATCGAGCTCTGGTGCGCGATTTTCTCGCGGAGGCTGTTTCGGCATCGACAAGAGCGCTCTGATCGCAAAGGCCCGGTCCGCGCGTGGCCAACAGAAATCCCA
The DNA here is from genome assembly GCA_049674245.1 of Bradyrhizobium sp. GTDB lineage: Bacteria > Pseudomonadota > Alphaproteobacteria > Rhizobiales > Xanthobacteraceae > Bradyrhizobium. The sequence continues at coordinate 3,481 of JBATYU010000882.1, forward strand.
TTGTTGCCGGAAAATGGTCGGTATCGGCTGTCAATGAATCCGATCAATCACGACACCGGCCTATTTGGGAGGCGTAACGAATGAGTGTCGTCCAGGACCGCCCGCGGACTCCGTCTACCGCCGGGCTATGGAAGTTGTTGCCTGCGGCGTCGGCCGACGATCCCGTAGCGCATGGGCTGCGCGAGAGCGCGCGGCGGATGATCGGCGTCGCCGTGTTTAGCGGCGTGATCAATATACTGATGTTGTCGGGCTCGCTCTATATGTTGCAGGTCTATGATCGCGTCATTCCCAGCCGCAACATCGCGACCTTGTTCGGCCTCTCGCTGATAGTGCTGTTTGCCTACCTGGTGCAGGGCTATTTCGACGCGTTGCGCGCGCGCATGCTGTGCCGGGTGGCAACGCTCTTCGACGTCGGTTTGCAGGAATCGATCCACACCGCGCTCGCCACGTTGCCGCTTCGCGGCGTCAAGCCGATGCTGATGCAGCAGCCGCTGCGCGATCTCGATCAGATCCGTGCCTTCATGTCGAGCATGGGGCCGACGGCATTTCTGGACATGCCCTGGATACCGATCTTCCTCATTGCCCTGTTTCTGTTTCATCCGGCGATCGGCATGACCGCGCTGCTCGGGACCGCCGCCATCGTTGCGATGACATGGCTGACCGAGCGCATGTCGCGCGGTGCGGCCAAATCCGCGATGGACAGTAGCGCCCAGCGGCAGGTGCTGGCGGACGCGACGCTGCGCAACGCCGAGGTCATTCGGGCGCTTGGTATGGTCGATCGATTTACCGCGCGTTGGTCGCAGGCCAATGAACGGTATCTGCGGGAGAATATCCGCGCCACCGACGTGTTTGCCAATCTGGGCTCGGGCGCGAAAGTGCTGCGCTACGTGCTGCAGTCCGGAATGCTCGGGATCGGCGCCTATCTCGTGGTGGTCGACAGGGCGTCGGGAGGCATCATGATCGCCTCGTCGATCATGATGGGTCGCGCGCTTGCTCCCGTTGAGGTCGCCTTGGGGAGCTGGAAGCAGCTCGTCGCCGCGCGACAAGGGATCATACGGCTGCGCGATATCTGCAAGGTGACGGCGAAACCCCCGGCGCCGCCGGTGGCGCTGCCGCGTCCGTGCCGCGAGCTCTCGGTGCAGAACCTTGCCGTGGTGGCACCGGGTAGCGAGATGCCGATCCTGTCGAGCGTTTCCTTTTCGCTCAAGGCCGGCATGGGGCTGGCGCTATTGGGCGCGAGCGCCTCGGGCAAGACGTCGCTGTCGAAGGCCCTGGTCGGAATCTGGCCCGCCAAGCAGGGCTCGATAAGGCTTGATGGTGCCACCATCGATCAATGGAGCAACGGAGAGCTCGGGCGCCATGTCGGCTATTTGCCGCAGGACGTGGCCTTGTTCGACGGCACAGTTGCGGAGAACATCTGCCGTTTCGACGAGCAGGCGACTTCCGACGCAATCCTGAAGGCCGCGCAGATCGCGGGTGTACACGACATCATTCTGCGTTTGCCGGACGGGTACGCGACGCGGATCGGCCAGGGCGGCATGTCGCTGTCGGCCGGCCAGCGCCAGCGTATCGGCCTTGCGCGCGCCGTGTTCGGCGACCCGTTTTTGATCGTGCTCGATGAACCGAACGCGAACCTCGATGCCGACGGCGAGAACGCGCTCGGTCGCGCCATCCAGATGCTGCGTCACAACAAATGCATCGTCATCGTGGTATCGCACCGTCCGAGCGCGCTTGCGGCGCTCAACATGGCGCTGGTGCTCTACGAGGGCAGGGCGATCGCGTTCGGCTCAAGCGAGGAGGTTTTTGCACGCGTTCGCGCGGCAAACCGTCAGCCGGTGCCGGCCGCAAAGGCGGCGGCAACGCCGGCCG
>JBATYU010000883.1:0-9854 GCA_049674245.1 Bradyrhizobium sp.
GGCCGAGCGCCTGCGCGCGCTCGTAGATCGGCCAGTAGCGGCGGCGGCCGAGCGGCTCGTTGGCGCGCGGCGAGACATTGATCTGCAGATATTGGCCGATTTTGGCGCAGCGCTCGATCTCGGCGACCGCGGCCTCGGTGTCGTCCTGACCGACCAGGATCGAGGCTTTCAACCGCGGCTCGCGGCTACACCAATGGGCGAGCTGCCACTCATTGATCGCGCGCTGGATCGCCGCGCCGAATTCGAGATTCTGCTGCGAGAAGATGAAGAGGTCGAGCACCTGCAATATGCCGAACTCGATATCGAGCGGGTCGAGATGCTGCTTGCGCATGAAGGCGAGATCGGAACCGGGCGGGCCGCCGGTCGGCGGCCAGGCATCGCGGCGCGCGATCAAGGGCGAAGAGCGCGGATAGGGCGTGGTGCCGATATAGGGCGTGCGCAAATGATCGCCGTAGGTCTTCAAATGCTCCTGCCAGCGCTTGGCGAGGAATGGATTGAGGTCGGCGCGCGAATGCAGGCTCGGATGAATATCGCAATCGATGATGCACAAGCGGCTCTTGGCCGAGGCTTCCGGTTCGGCTAACGGGCGGTCGATGACATCACTCATGCGATCCTCCTTGGAAGTTTCTCTAAGCGGCGAGTTTTAGCCGCGGAAAGGTTTCAAGCGGATTGTCGGCGCACATGCGCGATACGATAGCCTCGGGCAGATGCGGCGGTATCGCGTCGTCGCCGTCGAATTGCCAATGCGGATAATCGGACGCAAACAGGAACATCTTGTCGCAACCGATCTGGTCGATCAGCTCAGTGACCCCGGTCGCATCGGGCGGACTGTCGAACGGCTGCATGGTGACGCGGACATGGTCGCGGATGATCGCCGCCGGCTCGCGCTCGACCCACGGCACCTCGACGCGCACGCCGCGCCAGGTCTTGTTGGCCCGCCACATGAAGGCCGGCAGCCAGCTCACGCCCGATTCCATCAGCACCACCTTGAGGCCGGGGAATTTGCCGAACACGCCTTCATAGATCAGGGAGAGGATCTGGGCCTGAAACGCCTGCGCCTCGGCCAGATAATATTCGTAGCGATAGGACGGCCAGCCGACCGAGCTCGGCGCGCCCCGATACTGGCTGCCGGCGTGGATCGCGATCGGAAGCTTATGCTTCTCGGCAGCCTGATAGACCGGCCAGTAATGCCGGCGGCCGAGCAGGCTCTCGCCTTGCGCCAAGACCAGGATGGAGACGAAGCGGGTGTCGCCGGCTCTCCGCTCGATCTCTTCGATGGCCAGATCAGGCGCCTGCATCGGCACCACGATCGAGGCGCGAAGCCGGGAATCGCGCGACAGCCATTCGGCCGCGATCCAGTCGTTGATCGCCTTGCAGAAGGCGGACGCCATATAGGGATCGTACACGGCCTGCGCGCCGTAGAGGACGTTGCAGATCGCGCAGCTCGCGCCGAGCTGATCGAAGGTGCCATGTCGCAACATTTCGAAATCGCTGCCGGGCTTGCCGTTGGCTGGCCGCCAGTCGGCGCGGCCTGACAGCGGCATGTTCGGCGGATAGCTCGTGAGGTCGAGGCCGTCGATAGCGCGGCTCACCACCTGCTCTTTCCAGTGATCGTCGAGATAGGGCAGCAGCGTGGTGCGCGTCCCGCCCACCGCGGGATGGATATCGCAGTCGATCCGCGTCGCCGCCATGCGCATTCCCTGAAATAGACTCTTGAATAGACTCTTGAATAGACTCTTGGCGACGGTTTCGCGCCGCGTCTCAAGAGTGCCCCCGCAGGCCGTTAAGCGCAAGGGCCTAGGCTTGCATGGCGGCTCTCCGCCCGATCGATGTCGGACCCCAGCCTTTCACCAATATCAAAGCTCGCGCATCTCGCCCTTCGACCATTGCTCGCGCAATTTGAATTTCTGGATCTTGCCGGACCCCGTCAGCGGCATGGCATCGACCACGAACCAGTGGCGCGGGGTCTTGTGCGGGGCGAGATGCTCGCGCAGATAGTTGTGCAGCTCTTCTTTCTCGATTTTTCCGCCAGGCGCCGGGCGGATGAACGCTGCGACCACTTCGCCCCATTTCGGGTCGGGCAGGCCGACGACGGCGACGTCGCCGACGCTCGGATGACGGAACAACAACTCCTCAAGCTCGCGCGGGTAGATGTTCTCGCCGCCGCGGATGATCATGTCCTTCAATCGGCCCTCGATCGTGCAGTAGCCGCGGCCGTCCATGGCGCCGAGGTCGCCGGTGTGCAGCCAGCCCTCGGAATCGATGGCGGCTGCGGTCGCTGCTTCGTTCTCGAAGTAACCGCGCATGACGTGGTAGCCGCGCGTGCAGATCTCGCCGATCTCGCCGACTGGCGTGGTTTGGCCGCTGTCCGGTTTGACGATCTTGACCTCGACATTCGGCATCGGCGTGCCGATGCTGTTGGCCTTGTCGGCGATGGTATCGGTGGTCCAGGTCATCGTCGCGACCGGCGAGCATTCGGTCTGGCCGAACACGATCGTGAACGGTGCGCCGAGCTTCTGTTCGAGCGCGGTGACGATCGCCGCCGGCACCGTCGAGCCGCCGGAATAGATCGCTTCCAGCGAGGAAAGATCGGCCGCGGCGAACGTCGGATGCTCCATCATCGCCACCAGCATGGTCGGCACCCCGAGCATCGCATTGGCGCGATAGGTAGCGATCAGCTCGATCACGAGGCCGGGGTCGAAGGCCTCGACCAGTATCTGGGTGGCGCGCTTCGACACCGCGCCGAGCACGCAGCAGACGCAACCGCCGGTATGGAACAGCGGCATGGTGGTGATCTGGATGGCGCCGTCGGCGATGCCGGCGCGGTCGGCGGTATGCGCGCCGTTGTTGCCGAGCCCGCGATGGTGCAACAGCGCGCCTTTGGGGAATCCCGTGGTGCCGGAGGTGTACTGGATCATCACCGGGTCGGTCGATCGCACGGCTGGCAGCTTGGGGTTTGCGATGTCGCCCGACGCCAGAAATTCGTCCCATTGATCGAAACAGATGATCTCGCGCAACTCCGGACAGCGGGGCTTAAGCGCTTGCGCCGTCGCCAACATCGGATTGCCGCGGAATTCGCGCACCACCAGGACGCCGGCGGCGCGCGACTGTTTCAGGATATATTCGACCTCGCCCGACCTTAAGCCGGGGTTGACGGTCACCAGGATGACGCCGGCGATGGCGGCGCCAAACTCCATCATGATCCATTCGGGAATGTTGTGCGCCCAGACCGCGACCCGTTCGCCCGGCTCGAAGCGCCCCCGCAGCGCCCGCGCGGTGCGCATCGACTGGGCGTACAACGCCGCATAGGTCCATTGCCGGCGATTTTCGGAAGCGGGGACGCCCGCGATCAGCGCAATCCGCTCCGGCGTGGTTTCCGCCGCCCATTGCAGGAGTTCGCCGAGCGTAATGTCGCGAACCACGGGCTGCTTCGGCCCGGCAGCATAGGACACGGTCAACATCATCGCCTCCCAAGGATGGATATCGCCGCCGTTCGACCCATCTTCCTAGACCGCCTGCGCCACACGCTCTCGCGCGGGCAGCATCTCGCGCGCGAACAGGCCGGCCGAATGCAGCACTTCCTCGTGGGCGAGATCGCCGAAGGAAAACTGGCTGATGAAATAATTCGCGCCGGCAGACTCGGCCATGCGCTGCACCCGGTCGTGGATCGTGCCCGGCGAGCCTGCGATCGCGCCGCCGTTCTCTACGACGGTGTCGAAATCTTCCGGGATTTTTGCGTAACGCGGCTGCGTGCCGTGTTTCTTCCAGAGCCTCATGAAGCTTGCATAAAATCTCGGCCAGGCGCGGCGGCCGAGCGCCATCGCCTCACGATCGGTATCGGCCGCGACCACGAAGCGGTTGATGCCGAGCAAGGGCAGCGCATCGGGCGGATTGCCCGCCGTCGCCCATTCGGCGCGATAGCGGTCGGTGATCTCGCGCACGCGGGCGAGCTGCCCGCCGCACACCACATTGATCTTGTGTTGCGCCGGCCATGCCGCGCCCTCGGGCACCGGCACCGCGTACCATAATGGCGGATGCGGAAGCTGCGCCGGCTTGATGTCGATCGGCACGTTCTCGAAACGAAAATGCTTGCCGGCAAAATTCACCTCGGCCTTCGTCAGCGCCTGCATGATGACCGTATAGGCTTCGACATAAATCGCTTGCGCGGCATCGGGATCGACACCGAAATAGTTGAGCTCGTGCGGCGAGGCGCCGCGGCCGATGCCGATTTCGATCCGGCCCCGGCTCAAATGATCGAGCATGCAGATTTCTTCCGCGAGCCGCAGCGGGTGATGGGCCGGCAGCACATAAACCAGCGCGCCGAGACGCAGCCGCGTGGTGCGCTGCGCCGCCGCGGCAAGAAAGACGCTGGGCGACGGCGTCAAATTGAGCGGCGTCGAATGGTGCTCGCTCATGTGATAGGTGCGAAACCCGGCGCGGTCGTAGAATTCGATCAGTTGCAGGCGGTTTTCGTATTGCTCGGTGAGCGGATAAGGCCCGTGATCGTTTTGATCGAAGATACCGAACTGCATCGCCTCACCCGTCGATATTGCTGGGTCAACCGGGATCGCGCGTCCGCGGCCGCCATGGTGGTTTCCTCGGAAATTAGCGTTGGCGGCCGCCTGATGCCGCGCTTCAAGAGTGCCCTCGCGCCCTTCCCGGCGCAAGGGTACCTGCGCCATGACGCCGGCATTGTTCCACTCAACGGAAGTTTGATTTGCATCGTTTCCGTTCGTCCTGATAGAGGGGACGGCATTCTCTCCGTCCGCGTCCATCATCATTGTCAGGAGTGAACGATGTCCAAGCTTGCACTGTACGTTCCGCTCGAGGCCAAGCCGGGTAAGGAAAAGGAAGTCGCGGACTTCCTCAAATCGGCGCTGCCGCTGGTCAATGCCGAAGGCGGCACCGTCACCTGGTTTGCAATCCAGGAAGGTCCGTCGTCGTTTGCGATCTTCGACACGTTCGACAATGAGGCCGGGCGCGAGGCGCATCTCAATGGAAAAGTCGCCGCCGCGCTGATGGCGAAGGCGGGCGAATTGCTTGCCAAGCCGCCGACGATCCACAAGATCGATATCCTGGCCGACAAGCTGCCGAAATAGGGTTCGCGAAGAATAGGCCTCGCGACAGGCGGGCGAAGTTTTTTGCTGACCGTAAGGGTGGCATCACGGGGGATCGAACCTGCGACCGCCTATGTCAACGAAGCGCTCCGCCCGCTGAGCTACGCTCAGTGCCTGCACGGACGTCTTCCCTAGATCGCGCCGGCCTTGCCCGTTGCCTTGTCGGTCAGCGCGACCGTCTCAAAATACTGGATCTTCGGGTCGTTGCCGTAGCGCGCGCGAATGCCGGCACGCCATGGACCGCTGTAGAAAGCCTCAGCATCGGCCTCGCTTTCCCACATATAAACGCCGCCGGCGACGCCGCCTTCCCTGCGGCAGATGAACTGCTTGCGGAGAAAACCTTTGGCTTTGAGGAAATCGGGCGCGATCTTGCTGAAATGCTCGCGGCACTCCTCAAGACCAATCGACGGCGGCAGGTCGTAGAGAACAATGGCGGTAATCATCGGCGCTCCTTTCCTGTTCCGCTTATATCAGGCGGCCGTGACGCCGCGATAGGCTTCGCCACACTCCAGTTTTGCAATGAGATCAGGACAATCGCCGCGCGGCAGTTTGTGTCGCACCGCGCGCGCCTTTTGATTTCACGGGCTTCGATCGTCTCACCGCCTTGACCGCCGGCCACGCCCGCATGGCCAGACGGCCTATTTCCGTCAGTTTCTCGCGCGATCCGCCGTCGCGCGCCTGCCCCGCAAGTCCGCGCGCCACCGCGCTGAAGTAGGCAGCGAGCATGTCGACATCGGTGTCTCCAGGCACGTCGCCGTCGGCGATGCCCTTTCGAATGCGCTCGGCCATCGCGCCTTCCGAAAAGGCGCGAAGCTCAACCATCATTTCACGAATGCTCTTTAGCGCCGGGGGCGTGTGCGTACACGCCAGTGAAATCATGCAGCCCGCCGGATGGTCGCCGCGCGTGGACTCCTCTGCGGTCGCGGCAAACAGACGCGAAAACGCCGTCCGCGTGTCGGTGGATTCGTCATTGAGGATGCCGAAGAACCAGCGACCGGAAGAATCGAGGTAAGTTTGTGTTGCCTCGCAATAGAGCTTCTCCTTGCTGCCGAACGAATTGTAGAAGCTCGACGCGCTGATCCCCATGGCATGGATCAGATCGTCGAACGAGGTGCCTTGATAGCCGCGCTCCCAGAACAGCTTCATCGCCTTCTCGAGCGCGGCGTCACGATCGAACACCGACGGCCTTCCGCGGCCGCGCCTGGTGCTTTCGACTATTTTTGGTGCCATCACTCCAATAATCCCTTGACCAACGTCTCCCCGCGTTTATATGCGGCTCATATTGGAGTAACTCCTCCAGATATCAACCCTCCTTTCGGCGGAGCTCTACAAATGCATCGCGTGACCATTCCAGACCTCGCCGGCCCGGTGGCGATCAAATCGCTGCATATTACAATTGTAATGCAAAGGTTCATTTCGGAAATAAGCTCGTAACATGATGACCGTCATATTGCGGTTAGGATTAGAACGATTTTTTTTGGACCGCGTGTGGCCAAAAACTTCTAGACGAGACACACCGATCACTGAATTTTCAACGGCATGGCAGTACTCATGGACGGACTCATGGATCAAATCAGCAATCACTCCAGCCTTGAAAGAGAAGCGGTTGGTTCACCTGACCCTCGGCCAACCCGGCGGGTGTGGAGAGTGACCGCGGCAGGCGTAGCTTTGGCGGTTGTTGCCGCATTCACGTATCTCGGCTTTTTCCATCACCGAGAGGCTCGAGCGGTCGCGCCGCCAGCGGCACTTCCACTCGTAACGGTAAGCAAGCCCTTGCAGCGCGCGGTCGACACGCGGCTTGGATTTCTCGGTCAATTTTCCGCGGTCGACAGGATAGAGCTGCGAGCGCAGGTTGGAGGAACTCTGACGGAAATCCACTTCACGGATGGCCAAATCGTCCACAAGGGCGATCTGCTTTTCGTCATCGACCCGCGGCCCTACGAAATCAAGCTTGCGCAGGCAAACGCGGCGCTGCAGACGGCGAAGGCACGTGTTGCGTTCGCGAACAACCAGCTCTCGCGCGCACAATCGCTTCGGCGCAACGAGTTCGCGACCCAGGAGACGGTCGATCAGCGTACCTCCGACCAGGACGCCTCAGAGGCCGCGGTCGAGGACGCCAAGGCGCGCATACGAGATGCCCAGCTTGACCTTGAATACTGCCGCGTCACCGCTCCCTTTACGGGACGTATCGGCGCCCGCCAGATCTCGATCGGAAGCCTGGTCGCGGGCAGCCGCGCGGCCGTCAGCCCGACGACGTTGCTGGCGACGCTGGTTTCGCTCGATCCCCTCTATCTCGACTTCGACATGAGCGAATCCGACTATCTTACGTTCGCGCGCGAACGCGCGCGCCTCACAGGTCCGCTCGCCGACAGGGTTTTGATCGGCTTAAGCGATGAGAATAGCCTCAAGCGGGAAGGAACACTGGATTTCGTCGACAATTCCCTCGATCGTTCGAGCGGGACGATCCACGCGCGCGCCACGGTGCCCAATCACGATCTCTTCCTCGCGCCGGGGCAATTTGCGCGGCTTAGCGTGACCGTCGCGCCACCCGCGCAGGCCGCCCTGTTACCTGATTCTGCGGTGGTGCTCGATCAATCGCAGCATCTGGTCATGACGGTTGCTGCGGATGGAACCGTTGCGCCCAAGATCGTGCAAATCGGCGAGCTTCGCGGCGGACTGCGCATCATCAAGTCCGGCCTGGAGCCGAGCGACCGCATCGTCGTCGACGGTCTGGTACGGGCCATTCCGGGCACCAAGGTCGCGCCCGAAGACGGCGCGATCCGCTACGACGCGGCCGCCGACGGCCGAGGTTAGGCAAGGCTAAACAGCCCACAACAGGAGCCCGCCGTGCGCCTCTCACACAGCTTTATCGACCGGCCGATTTTTGCCACCGTCCTGAGCGTCTTCGTGACGCTGATCGGACTTGGCGCGCTTGCCGTCCTGCCGGTTGCGCAATATCCGGAGATCGTGCCCCCCACGGTCCAGATCACGACGACCTACCCGGGCGCGTCCGCGGAGACCGTTTCGAGGACCGTCGCAACGCCGCTCGAGCAGGAAATCAACGGCGTTGAAAACATGCTGTACATGACCAGCCAGTCGACGGGGGATGGCAAGCTCACGGTCACCGTGACGTTCCGGATTGGGACCGACCTCAACGTCGCGCAGATGCTGACGCAGAACCGCGTGCAGGATGCGCTGCCCCGACTGCCCGAGGACGTGCAGCGCCTCGGCGTGCAGGTGAGGAAGTCAACGCCCAACATCCTGCTGGCAGTTCACCTTTATTCGCCCGATAGCACTCGCGACACGCTGTATATTTCGAACTATGCGACGCTGCACGTCAAGGACGTGCTGGCGCGTCTGCCGGGCGTCGGCGACGTGACGATCATTGGCGGCCGCGAATATGCGATGCGGATCTGGCTCGATCCGGATAAGGTCGCGGCCCATAGTCTGAGCGCCGGTGAAGTCCTGAACGCTCTGCGGGCACAGAATATTCAAGTCTCGGCGGGTGTCCTCAATCAGCCACCGGTCGCCTCACGGGAGGCCTACCAAATCAACGTCCAAACGCTTGGCCGGCTGGCCACGCCAGAACAATTCGCGGCAATCGTCCTGAAATCGGACGCTCTGGGGCGCGTCACGCGCCTGCGTGATGTCGGACGCGTCGAGATTGGCGCATCGGATTATGGGTCGACCGCTTTCACGGATCGCGGACCGGGGATGCCCTTGCTGATCTTCGCCCAGCCGGGGGCGAATTCGCTGGCCGTGGAGCACGAGGTTTTGTCGACCATGGAAACGCTCGTAAAAGAGTTTCCGCCCGGCCTCAGCTACAAGATCATCTACGATCCCACGATATTTGTCGGCAAGTCGGTCAACGAAGTGATCAAGACGATCTTCGTCGCCATTTTGCTGGTCGTCGGCGTCGTGTTCCTGTTTCTCCAGAGCTGGCGCGCCGCAATCATTCCGGTGATCGCGATACCGGTCTCGCTGGTCGGCACCTTCTCCGTGCTCTACGGCCTCGGAATTTCGCTGAACAACCTGTCGCTGTTCGGCCTTGTGCTCGCGGTCGGCATCGTCGTCGACGACGCGATCGTGGTCGTCGAAAATGTCGAGCGCAACCTCGAGCGCGGGATGACGCCTGCCAAGGCCGCGCATGTCACGATGGACGAGGTCGGCGGTGCGCTGATCTCGATCGCACTGACGCTTTGTGCGGTGTTCGTGCCGTCGGCGTTCCTGTCCGGGATTTCCGGCCAGTTCTTTCGCCAGTTCGCGGTCACGATTTCCGCGTCGACATTGATCTCCTGCTTCGTCTCGCTCACCTTGAGTCCCGCGCTCTGCGCGGTGCTGTTCAAGGCCCACGATCCCAACCATAAAGTCCGGCCTTCGGCGATGGTTCGTCTTTTAAAGGCAGGGTTTGATCGGTTCAATTTCGGTTTCCAATGGCTGTCGACCGGCTATGGGCGACTGACGCGCCGGCTTGCGCAGGTCACGGGCGTGGTGCTTCTGGCGTATGCTTTATTGATCGGGCTTGCAGGCTTTCAATTTGCCCGGGCGCCTACCGGCTTCATTCCCGAACAGGACCAGGGCTATCTCATCACGGTCGTCCAATTACCGCCCGGCGCATCGCTCGATCGGACGGAAGCGGTTGTCAAGAAGGCGATCGAAATCATCCTGACGACGCCGGGGATCGAGCACGTCGCGCCGTTCGCAGGGCTGGACGCGACCACCTTTACGAGCGCATCG
>JBATYU010000884.1:0-6901 GCA_049674245.1 Bradyrhizobium sp.
GTGAACCGCTTCACATGTCGCCGGCGCTTTAAGACGTAATAAGTCGGTTTATTTAATTGGCCCACCCGCGATTACTCGGGTCGCCGCTTATTCGATCACCGCCGCCACCGCGGCGGATCACGCGTCGAGCCGACTGCATCACGGTATCAGGAGGTGATCCGCACCATTTTGCCTTGAGTCTGCCAGTGGGGAGGTGCCCGATTCCCCGATTTGAGTGACAGCGTGGGTGCCCGGGCGGCCTTCTCTTCTTTTTTGGCGTCACAGCCTCAACCTTTATCAAAGGGAGAAGTGCCATGAACATGCCGCAACGCATTGCCAACACCTGTCCTCCGCTCATCAATGTCATGAGAATTTCCGCCATCGGCGCAATGGTCGTCTGGCTCGCGAGTAGCGTGTCGTCGCTCGCGATCGCGCAACAGGCCGGCACCGCCGCCGCTGCACAATTCCCGGCCTTTGCTCCCGGTATGATCGATCACCTGCAGGCCATGCGCCGCTTTACAGACCCCGATCAGAGCGTTCAACAAGCCCCGCCGATCATCCCGAGATTCCAGATCGACGGCAATCCGGCGGGGGCGGTCGCGACCTTCCAATTCGCCGGCGCGACGTTCCCGGCCAACGATGCGTTCTTCCAGAATCTCGGCACCAACGGCCGAAGCTGTTTCAGCTGCCATCAGCCGCAGAACGGCTGGAGCGTCAGCGCCGCCGGCGTTGCAGATCGCTTCAGGGACAGTGACGGCACCGATCCGATCTTCCGTCTGGTCGACGGCGCCGTCTGTCCGAACGCCGACGTTTCGACCCCGCGGGCGAAGCGGCGGGCCTATGCGCTGCTGATCAACAAGGGCTTGATTCGCATCGGCCTGCCGATACCGAGCCCGACCCAATTCGCGGTCACCGCGGTCGATGATCCCTATTCCTGCACTACGAATCCCGTGACCGGCCTCACCAGCCCGACGACCGGCATCGTGTCGATCTACCGGCGGCCGCTGCCATCGACCAATCTGGGCTTCCTCAGCGCTATCATGTGGGATGGCCGCGAGCCCAGTCTCGCCAGCCAGGCGAAGGACGCCACCCTCGGCCACGCCCAGGCAAGCGCGGCGCCGACCGACGCGCAGGTCGCCCAGATCGTCGCGTTCGAGAGCGGTATCTTCACCGCCCAAGAGATCGACCGCATCGCCGGAGTGTTGCACCGCGACGGCGCCCTGGGCGGGCCGGTGGCGCTGTCGCTGCAGCCGTTCTTCATCGGCGTGAACGATCCGCTCGGAAAGAATCCGACCGGTGTGCCATTCACGTCGAACATCTTCGACATCTACCGGCCGTGGCTGAGCCCGCGCGGAGAGGATGAAGACGACGTCGAGCGCCGCCTGTCGATCGCGCGCGGCGAAGAGGTATTCAATACGACGAACATCAACATTGTGGGCGTTGCAGGCCTCAACGATGCCCTCGGGATCAAGAGCATTCCGGGATTCTGCGGTACCTGCCACGACACGCCCAATGTCGGCGACCATTCCGTCAAAGCGCCGCTCGACATCGGCATTGCCGACGCTGACGCGAAGAGCCCGCCGGCGCTCGACATCTCCGGATTGCCGGTGTTCACCCTGACCTGCACGCAGGGGCCGCTCACCGGACAAGTGTTTCGGGTCACCGATCCGGGACGCGCGCTGATCTCCGGGCAATGCGCCGACATCGGCAAGGTCAAAGGCCCCATTTTACGCGGGCTCGCTTCGCGCGCGCCGTATTTCCACAACGGTTCGGCCGCGACCTTGCTCGATGCGGTGAATTTCTACGACCAGCGATTCGGCATCGGATTCACGAAGAAGCAAAAAACTGATCTCGTGAATTTCCTGAATGCGCTCTAAAAGCACGATGAAATCCAAATCATCCGGCTTTGGTCCATTAAGACAGGAGACCCCCGCCAATCCGAGGGTCTCTTGCTTTGAGTCCGCCTTGGGGTCATTCGCGATGGGGTCAAGCCGCCAGCAAGCCCGGCCATGTCCCGCTATGCCGCCGCAGCGGAAGACAGCCGCACCTTCACCATTAAAACCTCTTTTGAGCACGATGGACCCGACACTCTCAATGTCGTGACGATGGCTGCAATGCATCCGCTCAGGCCGCTGACATTCAGCATTCGCGTTGGTGCGCGGCATCGGTGCGCACGATTGAGCAGGCGATGTTGCCTCATCGGGTACTGGCCGAAACCGGCCACTCGCGGTTTCAAATCAGGCCGCTCTTCTCAAGAATAATTGAATGGGAATCGGCGGGTTCCAAAACCACATCAGAACCGTGCCGGTCCCCTCACCGGCACTTCCTCCCTGCGGCTCCGGCCCGCCCCCGTGCCGGGGCCGCAGAACAAATACGAGCAGTGCCAGACCGATTTAGGGAACTCGCAACCAGGCCCCAAGGAACCAGATTCGAGGAACCAGATTCCAAGGAACCAGGTTCCAAGGAGCCAGGTTCCAAGACCGGCCACGAAACCATTATGCCCGGCTGATGAAGCGGTCGTGAAACAAACACCGGCTATTGGACGTTCTCAGTAGTAAGTTAGGAGTATCAAAATGATTGAAGCAGTCACGGCAATTCTAGGTCTGTTTAGCGCCGGCATCTTCGTAGCTCACACGGTGGACGCTTATCGCGCGCCATAGGCGAGCTGGAGGACGCTGAAATCAAGCGGCGACGGTAGGCCAGCCGTCTCACGAGCGGCTTTTCTCGCGAGGCCTGCGACCAGCCATTGCGCTGGCAGCAAAACGCCACGCCTGGATGGGCTCCATCGAAGATTCGCTATTGCAGTCGATAAGACCGTCGATCAGACCGTCCATCAGATTCTTGGGCGCGCTTCAATCGAAGCCAGCGCAGCCGCACGATCTGAGCCGCACGGCTTGCGAGCCGCCGCGACGCTTTCCAGACCTCCAGCGATTCGACCAGGTCCATCATCCGCCGCCACTGCTTGTATCCGGCGGCAAACGCGGGAATTGACAGGAGCTTTTTTCGATTGAGCTCAAATAACCGCTCGACGCAGGTGAGCTTTAGCACTTCACCGGTCACGAACGTCATTGCACCGGTGACCAAATGACCGGTTGCCACGAAATATCCGGCCAGGGGTTTTACCGGCTCGAGGATGATCACCGGCAGCGCGAAAAGCGCCAGCGAAGGATAAGGTCGTAACGAAACGATCCAGCGCTGCATCCGCTCGAAAATCCGCATCCTGCCGAGCCAGGCAACGAGCGGTCGCGTGACATACGAAAACAGTCCGTCGAGCACGAAATATGCCGTGGCAAGCACGAACAACGGGGTTTTCCAGATGCGTGCCATGGCTCGCCCTCCCAAGCCTAGAGCATGATCCGGAAAAGTGGACACCGGTTTTCCGAAAAGATCATGCTCAAACAAAAAGTGAGAAGCGGGATGACGATTCGAAGAAAAGTCATCCCGCTCTAGTCAAAGCATAGGCCACCAATCGGTTCCCAACGCTGCCTCCAGTTTCCGGATCGATATCGGTCGAGGGTTCCGCCGACATCCCTTTGCCGCGCGCCGGTCACGACTTCCGCGCCTTTCAAAGGCAAACACCGGCCCATGCCAACTGCGAAAGTCCGTGCGTTCACGATCCTCGGTGAGTTCGAAAAAGCCCAGGCCGAGCTTGTCGGCAAAGCCGTGATCCTCACCGACGGAAAGGCCGGCACGGTGGAAGGCGTTTGGCTTGACGAAATGCACGGACTGCGGATCTCGATCCGCGGCCATGATGGGAAATGGCCGATCTCGACCATCAAGCTCGCCGAGAGGGGGTGAGATGGTTCAAATGGGGCGGAACTACCTCTTAGACTCAAGATAAGTGGTCCATACGGCGCTGGCTAAGGTCTGCGACGTTTGCTGAGCGCATGTCTTTTCGACTTCGGTCACTATCGCCGCCACGTTAATTTTCGCCTGCGTTTGATCACTTGCTGCGGCGACATAGTTGAGTCCCGTCCAGAAACCGTAGATCCAGATGGTTCCCTCCAGTCGATGCTCTTGCGTCGATCGCCAGTGCGCGCAACTCATGCCGCCTATTCCGATCATGTCGACTGAAACTTTGGAATCCTGCGCTGAGACCGGGCAAGCCGGAGCGGCAAAGACCAGCGCCGCAAATAGAGTTCGCTTTATCATGCGCCAAAAATCCGAAGCCCTCACCCCATCGCCAGAAATTCGCTGTAACGCGTTCCGCGTTTGTTAGTTAAGGGAAAACCGGTACCCACTTTTCCGGATCATGCTCTAGCGATTATTGGAGCGAAACGCGGACCACGCCGGCTCCCATCATGCCGAGCGCGCGCGCCGCGCTGACCGACACATCGATAACCCGGCCCCTGACGAATGGTCCGCGATCATTGACGCGGCACTGTATTGAATGATTGGCGCGCGTCACCGTGACGATGCTTCCCAAAGGCCGGGTGCGATGCGCGCAGGTCATCTCGCCCCGGTGACCGCGTCCGCCATAGTAGGAGGCAAGACCGCTTTCGGCCTTGGCCGCGTGGGCGATGGAAAGCAGAGCAAGGGCAAGGAAAGCACATCGATACATGGTAAGCCCTCGCGCCGCCCCGGCAACAAAGCCACCGGGACGGTGCAAAGCAATCGCGGCAAAAACTTGTCCCTTCAAACACGGTCAATCGCGCCCCTTGCGAATATTGATGTTCAAACCGGCTCGCTTGTCGGGCGTCCGACACGAAGGAGGTCCACCTGATGGTGATTAAAGGCTATTTTGGCGACCGCCGATCCGACGGAGAGGCTTGGACGGTTGTTGGCTACGTGGCTTGGTTCAAAAACGACAGGTTTGTTGACTCTTCTCGGTCGTCCTCGCGACAAGTTTGCTGTTCCTCTCTCGGAACAGGATTTTGAGCCGCTCGCAAGCGAACCTCAGATAAACTACAAGAAACCGGGGCTTGAGTTGCGCACTCTTAATCCCAACCAATAGGGCTCATGTCCAAATGGCTTAAACTGTTTCTGCTAGGGATTTGGGGTCTTCTGCTGATCCCCCTGGTCATGCCTATTCTCAAAAAATGGTTGGAGGAAAACGTCTTCTCCGATCCTCACGGTCTGGCCACGACGATTTTTCCAAACGCTGGGGTCACGACCGCCTTCAACAACCTCCTCGCACTGGGCGAGCAGCGTTGGTTCAAATTTGTGTTGGTGTTTTTGACCGGACTAGTCATCGGCGTTTTGCTGGAGTGGTTAAGCCGGAAGTCCGACGACAAGAAAGCTTTCGAGCTCAAAAGCCTCGGTACCAAATTTCGCAGTCTGTCAGATCACATCAAAGTCCGGACCGCGTCGTCGGGATGGCCCGACAATGTGCGTGATCTCAAGCCTGCAATCCTGTCTGTATTTATCTCTGGGAAGAAATTCGATCTGTGGGTACCGAATGAGCACGTCTACCAACTGCCGGATGCGTCATTCCTGTGCGAATACTTCAGATGTGTCGGGACGCTTTTGGAGGATGGACATTTTGACAAGGCCACCAGTGAGGCGCTCTCCTGGAAACCTTTTCTCGATAAAGTGAAGCTGTCTTGAGTTTCAGGTTCGGTCCAACCAAACGGGGCCACTGGGTTAGCGCCTTGGCGTGCCTGTTGGGGGACAATCGCGTTATTGGTGCCGCAAAAACGAGCAGGGAATCGCAGGATTCTCGGCCCCAGTGAAATCAAGATTTCTCCTAAATCGAGGCGGTGATTGTCGCTTTTTGGACCTCGATAACAGGGTACTGGTCGACAGGAACAGTGTAAGGGGAGGCATCAGCCAATGCCGATGAAAGACGGTTTTGCTCCGGACCATCCTTTGCCTGTCTTTCTCTCCGATGGCGAAGAACCCGAGCAGCCGGGTATCTGGAGAGCTTGGGACACGGCGCTTATCTCGTCGCAAACCCTCAAGACAAGCATTTTGGGTGTAACGGCGGCAGCGATCGTGTTCGCGCTTCTGTTGGTGGGAAATCCGCTCGTGCTGTTTGCGAACGCCCCGGCCCTCCTGGCTGACTTATCGGCGCCCAAGCCTGGCACCGATGCGTCGACGCCAACCATTCAACCAACCGCCGGCACGCAGGCTTTACCGCCGATGGCAAGCGAGGCGCCGACGGGCGACGAAACAGCTACCGCATTCAAGACTGCCTATCAGAACCAGGCGGAAATCCGTCAGCCACTAGCCGAGTCCTTGTTGAATCAATTCCAGGCTTGGGCGGCCGAGGAAGATGCACGGGCACAGGCCGCACCTACACAGCCGGTACAAGATGCCCAATCACAGCCGGTACAAGATGCCGAACCACAGCCCGTAGCAGATGCCGAACCACAGGTCAGGCCCATGCGAAAGCACCGACAGGTCCGGCGCGTGCAAAATGCGCGGGCTGAGATCCAGGCCGAGCAAAATCTGCTGGCAAAGCTCCGGCGGAAGCCAAATGCACAGGGACAGGTCCGGCCCGTGCAAGACGCTCGAACACAAGACCGGCCCGTACAAGATGCCCAGGCACCGTCGCTCTGGCAAAGCCTCGGTTTGCGCAATTAGAGCCTGATGGTCCCCGCACGATCCCTGAATAACTCGGCGTCGCGGACGCGGCCCGTCGGAGGCATTTTTTCGGTCGGCCGCCGATTTCCAGGGCCTGATCGTGCACGAATATCCGCGGGGGCGCATCGCTTCACGCGGGAGGAGGTCCAGGGTTCGATCCCGCCATTGCGCCGAAGCGGCGCCTCAAATCCCGCCGAAGCGGCGCCTCAAATCCCGAGAATCCAGACCGCGACGATGGCACCGAGCACGGTCAAGCCGGAAATCGTCCAGCCCGTCGCATAACCGGCACCATTGGTTTCCGGCCGCTCCACCATCGTATCATGCCAATGGGTCATAACCGCCTCCTGGCGATTGCCTCTGGTGGATAGGTCTCCACCAGCGGTCCAAGGTTCAACAC
>JBATYU010000885.1:0-3614 GCA_049674245.1 Bradyrhizobium sp.
ATCTGCATGAGGCGGCTGTAGCCCGCGATATCGCCGGCGACAATCGCCGCAAGACGGCGCGGCGTTGACTCTCGCGGGGGATCGCCGCCACTTCTGCTCGATTTCAGTTTGCGAATTTCACCCATGATCTGGGTCTCCATACACCGCAAACGCTGATGCCCCGGCCGAAGCTTCAAGGCTAAGGATGACGAATAAAAGAGGCCGCCAACTGAGGCCTCTTTTATTCTAAATGCGCGATCTTTTCCGACCGTTTGTCCACCGCGATCTTCGGACCGATAGTTGTGCTTTCCTGATCCGGTCGCGTAGCCTGTTTAATTCGCATAACTGATCTTTTAGATTAGCTGCCGTGTCGGTGATGGCTGCAAGGCGCGTGTCACTCACGGCTGCAACGCGCCGCTGAAGAGAACTCATTTGAGACCCCTCAACTAACAAAAATGGGACGCTACGAAACACGCCATCACCTCACCCGGTGATGGGGCAGTATGCCCTCCCAAGTTCCGGAATCTCCGGTCAATATTGCTCACATTGGAAAAGTTAACGAAGGCGAATTAGGCCAGTGCTTATTTCAAATTAGGCCACTAGGGGTCGAAACAGGCCAGTACCGGGGGCGGGTGCTGGCCTAATTCGGTCTACAAGCCGGCCCGATAGTCGGCCTGGTGGCAAACGTCCTTCGAAAACCAACTTCCTTTATCCTTGGAGGTTAGAGGGCTGTTATTCTCGCTCGTCGGAGAGAGATTCGAACCCTTAGCAAACCGGAGCGTAAGTTATTGCGCTCCCCTTTGGTTTTCAGAACTATACTAAAACTGCGAAGTACGAAGCTTTGGAGAAAAATGTCGTCTCCAACGGCAAATTGCCGTCTCTTCGGCAATCTCTAGTACGGTCATTCAGCTAGAAGGTCTCAGTTTGTTGGGGATTTTGGGGCCGGTCGACCGAGTTCGATGGCAGACTGCCCAGCTCGATGGCGGAGGGAGAGGAACTGGGGTCGAACCATCTCCGCCCGGGCCGACCCACGATGCGGGGCTCAAGCGGACCGGTCTTCCGAATAATCGCCAGTTGACCGAGGGGACCCACATACACGGGTCGCGTGATCGTCGGCGACGGCCCGAAACGTCCACAAACCGGTCCGACCAAAGGGAGACATACCGTAGCGTGCGCCTCGCAAACGGCCCGCCCCCCGCCCGGGGCTGGCGAGCAGCTTTGGTGGTCGGCACCTTCCGCCGATGTCCAGCGTCTCATGCCGGCTTTGACGTCCGCTTCGCGCCGCTGAAGGAGAGTTTTTCTGGAGCCGTCCGCCGCAGAACGTTTATTTGCTGCCTCAACGTTCAAATCTCCGCCTCAAGCTCTGCCCGCGACCGAAGCAGCCGGCGCAGGTCTGGCTGTTTCGCGTTGACCTGACGATCGTTGGGCGTTTGCGGACTATCTGTTCAGGTTACGGACGTTCGAACCTTAGCCGGGGTGTTTGTCGGGGCGGCATGACACGCTTCAACGTCTCGCAAGCGCGACGCTGAAGCACTTTTCGCTCCCTGGACCTTAAGCGCCTCGACCACCATTTCGCCGAGCGCCATGAAATCGGCTTTGCGCGGCGAAGTCGATCGCCAGGCGAGGCCGATGCTGCGCTTGGGCTGCGGCTCGACGAACCGCAGCAGCTTCACCCGGTCATCGCGCACTTCGGCGTCGATCGCGACCTCGGGCAGGAGCGTCACACCATAGCCGCTCGCCACCATCTGGATGATCGTCGTAAGGCTGGTGGCACCGAGGTTGGAATCGGCATCGCTGCGGCCCGCGCAATAGATGAGCGCCTGGTCGCGCAGACAATGCCCTTCTTCGAGCAAAACCAATTTGCGCGCATTGACGTCACGCGTCGTCACGCGACTACGCTCGGGCAAAGGGTCGCGGGCAGGCACCGCCAGCAGGAACCGGTCGTCGAACAGGGTGAGTGTCTCGAGCTCCAACTTGTCGATCGGCAGTGCCAGCAGAACCACGTCGAGCAACCCATGTGCGAGCCGCGTTAGAAGCGTATTGGTCTGCGTTTCGAGCAAGTCGAGGCGCAGATCTGGATGCTGCCGATGCAGCTCGGGCAGCACGCGCGGCAACACGTAGGGCGCGAGCGTCGGGATCACGCCAAGCCGCAAGCTTCCGCAGAGCAAGCGGCCGCCGCTACACGCGCAATCGGTGAGATCGCGGGTGGCCCTCATGATCGCGCCGGCGCGCCGGGCAACCTCAGCGCCGATTTCAGTGAGCACCGTGGCGCCCTGGCAGTGCTCCACCAGCGCGGCGCCGAGCACTCTCTCCAGCTCGTGAATCTGCATCGATAATGCGGGCTGGCTCACCGCGCATTCCTGCGCTGCCCGACCGAAATGCCCGTGTCGGGCGAGTGCATCCATGTACTGAAGCTGGCGTAGGGTCAGCATGTTGGAAGGATATACACCGCTGAGAGTCTAAGAGCCAAGATAAGAGTCTGATAGCCAAGACGGATATCAAAAATTCTTATCTGCCTCATCAGGCTGCTGCAAAGCAGCATCGTGACCTTTTGATGACGCGCGCACGCAAGCACAGAAGCAATGATGCGCATCGCTTCCACCTATTCAGTCGCCGATGACGATTCTCAATCCGAGTTCAGGTATCATTCCTGGCCCCTGCCCAACCAAATCGGTGAACGCCAAGGCCGTGGCGAGCGTTCTCTGTCTCGGTGCTCGACCGCCGCCCCGGAACCGGCGTGCGGACAGGATCGGGCATCCGTTCCAGGCGGAGTGAATTCAGCACCACCAGAACGCTTGAGCCGGCCATCACCGCAGCCGCAAGGACTGGCTGCAGAAGGCCGAGCGCGGCAAGGGTCAGCGCAATCAGGTTGTATGCAAACGCCCATAGCAGGTTGGTGAGGATCGTCATACGAACCGCGCGGGCCACATCGACGACCCATGGCAGCATCCACAACCCATCCCGAGGCAAGACCAATGCGGCAGTTTCGCGGGCGAGGTCGGTCGCGGAACCGACGGCGATGCCGACGTCCGCGTCGGCAAGCACCGGCCCGTCATTGAGGCCATCGCCGACCATCGCCACCACTCCGTACCGTTGGCGCTGCCGATCCAGGGCAGCCCGCTTTGCCTCCGGCGACAGGCCAGCCTGTACGTCAACGATCCCCACCGCGAGCGCAACTCGTTGCGCCGCATGCGCGACATCGCCGGTCAGCAGTATCGGGTGTAGTCCGCGGCTGCGGAGCGCGGCGATCGTCGATCGCGCCTCGGGAAGCAGCGAATCGTCGAGCGACAGCACGGCGCGAACCCGATCGCCCCAACCAACGTAGATCACCGAATAGCCGCTCGCTTCCAGCGACCGCGCACGCTCGTCCAGGGCCGGCGCAAGTGACCAACCCAGTTCGCCCATCAAAGCGCTGTTCCCAGCCACCACAGCTCTCCCGTCTGCATTCCCTCGGATACCGCGGCCGGGCAGGATCCGAACATCACGGGCCACAACCGGCTTAAGGCCGCGCGTCGCGGCCGCCATGGTGATGGCGCGGGCCAGACCATGCTCGGAATGGCGCTCCAACCCGGCAGCCCGTGCGAGCACCTCGTTAGTCCCGGCGCCATCGCTCTCGATTCCGACGACACGTGCTC
>JBATYU010000886.1:0-3366 GCA_049674245.1 Bradyrhizobium sp.
CCGCCAGCGGCTGCGCCCGCGCTCCAGGCGGCGTCGCCTGCGCCTCACACCAACGGCCACGGCCGCATCTTCTCTTCGCCGCTGGCCCGACGTCTGGCCAGGGAAGCCGGCATCGAGCTCGCGCGCATCAATGGTTCCGGCCCGCATGGCCGCGTGATCGCCCGCGATGTGGAAGAGGCTAAATCCGGCAAGGGGCTCAAGGCACCTGGCGCTGCGCCCTCAGGTGCGCCGAGCATCGCGCCCTCGATGTCCGACAAGCAGATCCTCGCGCTGTTCGAACCCGGCTCTTACGAGATCGTGCCGCATGACGGCATGCGGCGGACGATCGCGCAGCGTCTGACGCAGTCGATCCAGACTATTCCGCATTTTTATCTCACCATCGACTGCGATATCGGCAAGCTGCTCGCCGCGCGCACGGAGATCAACGAGGCCGCGCCAACCGACAAGGAGAAGAAGCCGCTTTACAAGCTTTCGGTCAACGATTTCGTCATCAAGGCGATGGCGATCGCCTTGCAGCGGATTCCGAATTGCAATGTGAGCTGGACCGAGGCCGGCATGCTCAAGCACAAGCATTCCGACATCGGCGTGGCGGTGGCGATGCCGGGCGGGTTGATCACGCCGATCATCCGCAAAGCCGAGGCCAAATCGCTTTCGGCGATCTCCACCGAGATGAAGGATTTTGCCGCGCGCGCCCGCGCCCGCAAACTCAAGCCGGAGGAATATCTGGGTGGCACCACCGCGGTTTCCAACCTCGGCATGTACGGCATCAATCATTTCACCGCCGTGATCAACCCGCCGCACGCGACCATCCTCGCGGTCGGCGCCAGCGAGGAGCGAGCCGTGGTGAGAGGCGGCAAGATCGAGATCGCGCACATGATGAGTGTGACCTTGTCGTGCGATCACCGCGCGGTCGACGGCGCGCTCGGGGCTGAGCTGATCGGCGCGTTCAAGATGCTGATCGAAAACCCCGTGATGATGATGGTGTGACAGCCGTCATTGCGAGCCAACGGGTCGCGCGAATGCGCGCCCGATGATAAGCTCCGCGAGGCAATCCATTTCACCGCCGGAAGCATGGATTGCTTCGTCGCAAGTGCTCCTCGCAATGACGGAAGCGAACAGTCAGTCCGGTTAACGATGAGAACGAGCGCATAGCCATGGCCGACACCTCCTTTGACGTCATCATCATCGGCGCCGGCCCCGGCGGCTATGTGACCGCGATCCGCGCGGCCCAACTCGGCTTCAAGACGGCGATCGTCGAAAAGGCCTATCTCGGTGGTATCTGCAACAATTGGGGATGCATCCCGACCAAGGCGCTGCTGCGTTCGGCGGAAGTCTATCATCTGATGCAGCACGCCAAGGACTATGGCCTTGCGGCCGAGAAGATTTCGTTCGATCTGCAGGCCGTGGTGCAGCGTTCGCGCGGCGTGGCGAAGCGTCTCAATGACGGCGTCGGTTTTCTGTTCAGGAAGAACAAGGTCACGGTGATCTGGGGCGAGGCCATCATCGATGCGCCCGGCAGGATCACGGTGAAAAAGTCTCCGGTCGAGGCGCCAAAGGGCGCGTTAGGCGAGGGCACGTACCAGGCAAAACACATCATCATTGCGACCGGGGCGCGGCCGCGGGTGCTGCCGGGGCTCGAGCCCGACAAGAAACTGGTGTGGACTTACTTCGAGGCCATGGTGCCGGACAAGATGCCGAAGTCATTGCTCGTCGTCGGCTCCGGCGCGATCGGCATCGAATTCGCCTCGTTCTTCCGTACCATGGGCGCGGAAGTGACCGTCGTCGAAGTATTGCCGCAGATCTTGCCGGTGGAGGATGCCGAAATATCGAAATTCGCCCACAAGGCGTTCGAGAAGCAGGGCATCAAGATTTTCACCGATACCAAGGTGACAAAACTCGAGAAGAAGAGAGACAGCGTGGTCGCGACCGTCGACGACGGCAAGGGTAAGCCGCAAACGATCGAGGTCGACCGGGTGATTTCGGCGGTCGGCGTGGTCGGCAATACCGAGAATCTCGGGCTAGAAAAGCTCGGCGTCAAAACCGAGCGCGGCGTCATCGCGATCGACGGCTATTGCAAGACCAACGTGCCCGGCATCTATGCCATCGGCGACGTCGTGGGGCCGCCGTTGCTCGCGCATAAGGCCGAGCATGAAGGTATCATTTGCGTCGAGGCCATCAAGGGTATGCGCCCGCATCCCATGGACAAGAACCTCATTCCCGGCTGCACTTACTGCAATCCGCAGATTGCGTCGGTCGGATTGACCGAGGCCCGAGCGAAAGAAGGCGGCCGCGAGATCCGCGTCGGCCGTTTTCCGTTCATTGGCAACGGCAAGGCTATTGCGCTCGGCGAAGATCAGGGACTGGTCAAGGTCGTCTTCGACAAGAAGACCGGCCAGCTCCTGGGCGCGCATATGGTCGGCGCCGAGGTGACCGAACTGATCCAGGGTTACGTGGTTGCGATGAATCTTGAAACCACGGAAGAAGAGCTGATGCACACCATCTTCCCGCACCCGACGCTGTCGGAGATGATGAAGGAAGCGGTGCTGGATGCCTATGGCCGCGTGTTGAATATGTAATATGGCTTGTCATGCGCGGGCTTGACCCGCGCATCCATCGCGCTTCACAAGAGTTTTCAGGCAATGATGGATTGCCGGGCCTTCGCCTCGCCGAAGGGGCTTCGGCCCCACAGGCGGGTCGAGCCCGGCAATGACAAGGCAGAGAAAGAACAATCGTGAAAGACAACGACAATCTGACCATCGAACGTCCGACGTTCGTGACCCACCTCGAATGCGCGATGGAAAGCGATCATTATCCTGCCGACCAGATCCACAACCTCTCCAGGGCCGGCAAGCCGCTCTTGGTGCGCTACGACCTCGCCGGGGTAAAGCAGGCGTTGACAAAAGACGCGCTGAAAGCGCGACCGGCCGACCTGTGGCGCTACCGCGAAATGCTGCCGGTGCGGAAAACTGCAGATATCGTCAGCCTCGGCGAAGTCATGACACCGCTGGTCCGCTTGCCGAAGCTCGGCAGAAAGCTTGGCGGCGGCGAGATCATCGTGAAAGACGAAGGCCGGCTGCCGACCGGCTCGTTCAAGGCGCGCGGCCTCGTTATGGCGGTATCGATGGCCAAGGCGCTCGGCATCAAGCACATGGCGATGCCGACCAACGGCAATGCCGGCGCCGCGCTTGCAGCCTATGCGACGAATTGCGGCATCAGGACCACGATCTTTTGTCCCGCCGATACGCCGGAGGTGAATGTCAGCGAGATCGAGTTGCAGGGCGCGACCGTCTATCGCGTCAACGGGCTTATCGACGATTGCGGCAAGATCGTCGGCGAGGGGAAAGCAAAAGCCGGCTGGTTCGACAC
>JBATYU010000887.1:0-3984 GCA_049674245.1 Bradyrhizobium sp.
ATGCGGGGCATCGCCTAACACCAATCTGCCGGCTTCGAAGCATCCACCAACTGCTTGCCCCAAACTCTTACTGCCTCCTCCTGGCCGTAGGGCTCGTCTATGATTTTAAGCGTTGGAACAATCAGCCGGCCATGATGGGCCTTAACGTAGTGCTGCAAATGATCCGCCGCTCGCGCCGTGTAGAAGTATCGATGGTCCCCGAGTCCGATGCACGCACACGGTTTTCCGGCCAAGTCCAGAGTCTTCGCCTTGTCATGGAGTAGCACCCACATGTGCGGATTCAATTGTCCCTCGATGCCCCCTGTATTCCAGGTCGAGGAGGCGAGCAGGAGAACATCGCCGCTTAGCAAATCCTGTGGCTGCGTTTTCTCGGCCATCGTTTCCTCGATCTCCCAGCCTGGGGTAATGCTCTTCAAAGAATCGATCAGCGCCTCCACCACGTACTCCGTGTGACCGCTAGTCGAGGCAAAAACGATATGGAGGAATCGACGCTGAATGAAGTCCGGGACAGCCTCGGCGGCATTGGCGATATTGTTCACGAGTTACCTCCACTTTCCCCAGTGACGGTTCCTGGCTGGCCTACCTCGACGCGGCCAGGTAAATTCATCAGGTCCCTGACCTGGATGTGTGCATAATCTAGCGTTCGATGTGTGCGGGGATCGATTATCCCCCCGCAATGTTCGCTGGTGAAACCAGGTGCACCTCTCGGCTTCACCGATCCGCCTCTTCCAGAACACTGCCGTGGCGATATCCCGATGCTGCTCGCGCAAGCGAGTGGCCATAGAAGTAGTTGCTGATAGCCGCGCATCCGCGTCGCCACTGCGCAAAGGGGCATGTCTTGGTTGCTCCTCTCGTCACCCTCAACGTTCCGATGGCAACAGCCATTAGATCGGGCCTGTTGATCAAATCCTAGGATTCGCCCTACGGCTTGGAGACGTGTGCTGTGGCTTGGCCGTTGCTGCGGTCTCGGAGGTAGCTTCGCTTCAGCGTCCCTTCGCCGGCACGAAGCGGCAGGTGAATTCGCTCGTCACGACGCCGCCTGCTCGAGAACGGGCAGCACGCCCTCGATCTCCTTGCGACGCGGTTCAAGAAACTTCGGCAGCTCCAAGTCCCGACCAAGCGACTCGACCGGCTCGTCGACCGCAAATCCGGGAATATCGGTCGCGATCTCGAACAGAACGCCGCCGGGTTCGCGGAAGTAGATCGAGCGGAAGTACTTGCGGTCCTTCTGTTCGGTCGGGTGCCGGCCGTGGGTGCGGACCAGCTTCTCGGTCATCTGCGCCTGCTGTACATCGTCCGCAGCGCGGAAGGCGATGTGATGCACCGAACCGCGTCCCTGGTGCCCTCGCAGAACTCCCGCGGCTTCGTAGATGTCGACCACGCTGCCTTTCACGTCGCCCGCCGCAGCGAAGCGGATCACCGATCCTTCACGGGCGACCTCGCGGAAGCCGAACACATCGGTCAGGATCGCTGCCGTCTTCTGCGCGCTGTCGAGAAGCAGCGTCACGCCCTGCAAGCCGCGGATCGCATGTTCGGAGGGGATGTCCTCGTTGCTCCAGCCCGGCTCATTCTCGGCGTCGGCGATGCCGACAAGAGCGAGCGCCATCCCATCCTGATCCGTGAAAGGCAGCACGGACTGACCGAAGCGCTTCTCCAGCGTCTGGTGGGGAATTCCCTTCTCGATGAAACGCTCAGTCCAATAGCCGATTGAGCGCAGCGGGACGCGGAAAGCGGTCTGGCGCGTTTCGCCAACACCGCGCCGGCCTGCCGCGGCGTTTGTCCAGGGGAAGAAGGTCAGGATGGTGCCAGGATTACCGGTCTCGTCACCGTAATAGAAGTGGTAAGTCGACGGATCGTCGAAATTGACTGTCTTTTTGACGAAGCGCAGCCCGAGATCGCGTGTGTAGAAGTCGAGATTCTTGAGGGGATCGCCTGCGATTGCTGTCACGTGATGGATGCCTGGCATGTTTGTCTCCTTGATGCCGAACCCTCGTTGCCGCTTTGGTCTAGGGACAATCACCAGGATCTTATGTTCGTGCCTATGCGGTCGCGCGAGATTTGATGCTCCTCGTGAAGTCGGGCTTGCGCTTTTCCAGGAAGGCCGTAAGCGCCTCTTTTGCGTCTTCAGAGCGGACTTGCACGCTGAACTCCTGGTTCTCGGCCTTCATGGCCGCCTTGAGTTGCTCACGAAATGGCTGCTTCATCAGCCTCTTGCTGGCTTGCAGCGCTGCAGCCGGCTTCGTAGCCAATTTCCGGGCCGTTTCGGTCGCTCTCGCCAGGACATCCTTGTCGGATACGACTTCGGTAACCAGACCCAACTCCGCGGCGCGCCTGGCATCATAGGGAGCTCCCAACAAAATCAACTCAGCCGCACGGACATGACCGACCCGCGCCGGCACGGACCAGCTCGATCCGAATTCCGGTACGAAAGCGAGATTGACGAAGGGCATCTGGAATTTCGTGCTCTCGCCCGCATAGACGAAGTCGCAGTGCGTCAGCATGGTGGTGCCGCCGCCGATCGCGGCGCCGTGGACCGCGGCGACCAATGGCTTGTCGAAGTTGACGAATGCATTCATGAGGCCGGCCTGTGGCGATTCGCTTGGCCCTGGAGGATTCTTGAGAAAATCCTCGATATCGTTGCCCGCGCAGAACGAATCTCCCGCGCCGTGCCAGAGGACGACACGCGTGTTCTCGTCTTTCGCCGCCTCGTTGAAGATGCCTGCGAGAGCCACGTACATGGCTGACGTCATTGCATTCAGCTTTGTCGGGCGGTTAAACTGGACGCGCAGGATGCTTCCAGAGTGTTCGGTAAGGATATCTTCCATTGTCGAAGTCCTTGTTCCTTTGGTGAACTTCACTGCAAGCCGAGGGTCGGGGCGGCTCCGCCGTCCCGACAGGGTCGTCACGCTAAGCCGCATGTTCCTTTGCCTTCGGAATGGCACCTCCTTCACGCAAACCATCGATTTCGGTCGCGCTGAAGCCGAGCTGCCGGAGAACTTCCTCGTTGTGTTCGCCAATCTTCGGGGCGCGCTTGGCGGGCACTTTGGCGACGCCATGGACCTGAAGCGGGCTGCTGATGGTGGACGTCAGCTTGCCGCCGGCACCATTGAGCGGAACGATGATGTCATTGGCCTGGAGCTGGGGATCCTTGATCACCTCTTGCGGCCCACGCACCGCTCCGAACGTCACGTGAACGCCGTTGAACACCTCGTACCAATGCGCCATCGGCTCAGCACAGAAGATCTCGTCGAGGATCGCCGTGAGCTGCGCCATATTCGCCATCAACTTCGCCGGATCGGAAAAGCGCGGATCGGTCAGGAGATCGGGGCGGCCGATGGCCTTGGCAACGGCTGCCAGCTTGTCGGGCGTGATGATGAGAACGAACCAGGTGTCATCCTTGGTGCGCCAGACGTTCATCGCCGCATTTGCTGGATTCTTGCGATCGTGCAGCCCGAAGAATTTCGCATCGCACAGCGCTGCCTGGATCGAGACACTGGCAGACCACACGCCTTCGGCAAGCAGCGAGGTCGTGACATGCGCCCCCTCCCCCGTGCGCTCGCGACGATAAAGGGCGGTGACGATCGCCGAATAGAGCCCGACAGCGGTGGCATTGTCACCGCTACCGGCCACCGGCCAGGTCGGCGGCGCGCCGGCATCGCGCGTCATCGACAGCAATCCGCTGCGCGCCCAATACGACGTGATGTCGAAGCCGGGGAGATTCGCATCCGGCCCCTTGTCGCCGAAGCCTGAGATGTCCGCGTAGATGAGTCGCGGATTCCACTGCACAACATCCTGATACTCGAGCTTCAATCGCGCGCGTGCAGGATGCGGCGTATTGACGATGAGCACGTCGGCCCATTTGACGAGCTTTTCGAGGACCTGATGGGCACTCGGGGATTTCAGATCAAGGGCGATACCGCGCTTGTTGCGATTGGCGAGGTGCCAGGGGTAGGCATCCTCGGCGACCGGCTGCGGCGGAAGGTG
>JBATYU010000888.1:0-1793 GCA_049674245.1 Bradyrhizobium sp.
GCCTCGCCCGCAGCGCCGAATTTGCCGGCCATCCGGCTGGCGGCCTGGCTGACGTCGACGAGCGTGCGCCGGCCTTCTTCCATCAACGTGGCCGAGCGCTTGTTGAAGCTTTCGGCGAGCTCGTGAATTGTCTGTACCTTCTGAAGCAGGTCATCGGCCTGACCATTGGCAATACCGGGCATGACGTCGTCGATTTTGGCAAAGACATTATCGATGCCGGCGAAGGCATCGTCGGCCCTTGCCAAGATTCTGTCGATCGCCTCGCCTTTGCTCTTTAACGAGGCGGTATAGGTCTCGAACGAGAGCAGCCCGTCCCTGATTGTCGTCCCGTTGTTGACCAGAAGCCGGTCGACATTATGCAGCGCATCGCGAATTGACTCGACGTCGCGAAGGTCGGCGGTCAGGATCGGAACGCCGTCCTCATCCAGCGGCGGTGGGGGAGCGGTCGAAGCGCCGCCGACCAGCGAAATCGCGGCGACGCCGGTCAGGCCCAGGAATTCGATACCGACGACGGTGTCTTTCCGGATCGGCGCGCTGCTATCCAGCGTGACCTCGGCTACGATCTTGCGCGGATTCTGAAGCTTGATGGACCTGATCTCGCCGGCCTGGATGCCGTCGAAATTCACACTGCCGCCCTTGCGCAATCCGCTCGCGGAGCCGCCGTCGAACACGATGCGAAGCGGGCCTTGCTGCCGCACGCTGCGGATTTTCTGGATGGCGAGAAAGCCGATGAACCCCGCGGCGATCACCGCGAGCGTCGTGGTTCCGATCATCAGGTTGGTGGTCCGCATGCCCTTATTGTATGGGCAAAGCCATGCGAAAAAAAGCCATATGCTGCGCGCGATTGCCGCTGCTTGACAGCGCCGGGCGCCAGCGCCACGCTTCACCCCGAGCTCTGCGCAAGGCAAAACAGGCGCGATGGAGGAAGACCAAGTGCCCAAATTGCTGAACGAGGAGCAGATCGCCCTCTATCGTGACCGCGGCTACCATTTTCCGGTCGATGCGCTGAGCGCCAGTGAAGTGGAGAGGTTTCGGCGCCGGCTTGAGGACTATGAAGCCTTAAGCGGAGGCCCGATCAAGGGCGAGATGCGCCATCGCAGCCACGTGCTGTTCACCTGGATCGACGAGATGGTCCGCCATCCCAGGATCCTGGACGCCGTCGAAGACCTGCTGGGGCCGAATATCCTGTGCTGGAATACCAGTTTCTTCATCAAGGAGGCCCGTGATCCCGGCTTCGTGTCGTGGCATCAGGACGCCACCTATTGGGGCCTGAGTTCCTCCGATGTCGCCACCGCGTGGATCGCAATGTCGCCGGCCAATAAAATTTCGGGATGCATGAAGTTCATCGCGGGAACGCATAAGAGCCAAGTGAAACATGAGGATACGTTCGACCAGAACAATCTCTTGACCCGCGGCCAGGAGATCGCGGTCGAAGTCGACGAGGCGCAAGCCGTCCACGTCGAATTGAAGCCGGGGCAGGCGTCGCTGCATCACGTGCTGCTGTTCCACGGATCGGAGCCGAACCGCTCTGATGAACGCCGCATCGGGCTCGCCATTCGTTATATTCCGACCCATCTCAAGCAGGCCGTGGGTCAGCGCGATTGGGCCACGCTGGTGCGCGGCAAGGACAGTTTTCGCAATTTCGGGCCGGCGCATGTGCCCAAGCGCGATCTCGAGCCGGAGGCGCTGGCATTTCACAAAATGGTCTCGGAGGAGCAGGTCAAGGTGCTTTATCGCGGCACCGGCAAGACGGCCTACCGGGCGTGACAAAGCTCGTCATGCCCGGGCATAGC
>JBATYU010000889.1:0-2590 GCA_049674245.1 Bradyrhizobium sp.
CTCAATCGTGTTTGGACGGAAAGCTCAATGACGCGGCGACGCGGCCTGATCCTCTCGATCGTGACGGCAGGATGTTGGATCATCTTGCTCGCAATAGTTTTGAATTCTGTTTTTGCGGCCGGCAAACTCACCAAACAAATCCGAAGCAAGGATCGGCAAAGTGCTCAGGGTTGATGATATCGCCTCCGCACCGTTCGCGGTACGCTACGCAAACCTGACTCGATTGATCCGGAGTTCCGGCTCGATCTCGTCGCCAACTCGCCCGAATCACAAACGCATTGTTGGTTCATCAACGAGCGATTGTTGAGGAGGGTCTGATTAGTCGCCTCATTCCGGTAGCTCGCACACTTCCGGGATGGGGCGATTTTTTCATCGGCCAAAAAGATGTAGCGCACGGAGGTTCTCCATCGCGCCCAGCCCGGAAAGACCCGACGCGGCAAACCGCGATGTCCAAGGATAAATAGCCGGCCATCTTTCTCCAAGTGGGCTCGGCCAGAACAATGCCGAAATACAACACGCGAACGACTGGTACGCTGTGGCCTATCGTTTCTATTGTCCAGTTGTCCGGGAAGCGTGGCCTAGTTCACACCCCTCGCGCGCTGCCTGAGCTATCAGATGCCAGACCGATCTCATTCTTGAGATTCGGGTTTGGAGGTCGCAAATGGCTGCTGCTATTGCAAGAGTTCTTTCGCGCGTTTCTGGAACCGAGGTTGAAGTCGAAACTCTCAAAACCATTGCTATATTTTGCGGAGTGGGCCTGTTCGTGTCTCTGCTCGTTGCAACTTACGGCTTGGATTTGAGCGCAGGATTTTTCTGAGACCGACCAATGCTCCAATTTTGCGCGCTAAGTCATGCTGCCCGGCATGAAGCACCGAATCGAGATTTGATTGTTGAACCGCAACGGCCAAACCATTGTGCGGCCTGCTAGGTTCGGTTGATGGGCCTATCCGCCGACAGCGAAATAATGGCCTGCGTCGAGATAGCAAGACTTGTACATCGCCTGCAACACCTTGCCGCGCAGGAAGATCATGTGAGGCGTCAACCCGCCGCGCGCAGCAATCCAACGCTGCACCGGCATCGGATACATCGAATACAGCATCATGGTTGCTTCGTGATCGGTGATAGTGCGACCGTTGGCGCCAAAATCCCAAGCGGCGTGGAAGCCAAGCGTCGCGCGCGAGGTCACGCAGATTTTGTCGTAGGGGACCGCACCAAGGACGATGGTGCAGGCGGAGGCACAGAGACCGTCAATGACCACGGATTCGCCGGACGAGCGCAGGCCCTGATATCTGTTGACGTAGGTTCCGATCCGGCCGCCCCGATCATCCACAATGCGGACTACCGCATGGCTTGCCCCCATAGCCGCAAGCAAGAGAACCGCCGCGAGCAAACCCGTCACGAACTTCATTTCCCTGCCTTGGTTCGAGCAAACCGATTTGATCGCTTTGCGTGATGCACGAAACAGCAACAGCCTCGTTCGAGTTCATGTCTTTGTCTAGGCAGCCGCAATCCAAAAAGATTAAATTCACATCGGTCTCGGGCAACTTGAGGAAAGTTCCCTTCCAATCCAAGTGTGACGTGGTCCACGTGAGGTGACAGCTCGGCCGCCAGCCGGTTGCGCTGGGCCGTTTGTATGATGAAAGAGCCGCCAACTGAGGCGGCCTTACTTCAAGCGTTTATGGTTTCACCGCTACGTCGCTGTCCAATGGCGCATGCCCACTTTCAGCCGCCCCCAAAAGATCACCTTATGCGCTCTACTGGCGTGCGCGGCATCCTGGTCTACTTGGCCGACTCCGATATTGGAAGGTTGGATCAGTAGAGCCGGCGCTCCCAGCACAGCAGCCACTCCGGCAACACGTCCAGTGCATGGCACAGCTTTATCAGCTCGGTCGGGTAGAGCGACGCGCGCCCGTGCTCCCAGAGCACGATCTGAGCTTCACTGTAACCCGTCAGTGCGGCGAGTTCTCGGCGATCCATGTGGGCCTTGGCCATCGCGCGCGATAGGCGCTCGCCGATCCGCTGCTGCTTGACGAGGTCGCTCTTGGGCATCGCCGCGCCTCCCTCTACCGATCCAGCCTACACCTAAACGTCAGGCGATAGCAGCCATTCGGGCGGCTTTAGCCCCAAGCCGTAGCGGCTTCACTCCGGGCTGGATCGGCGGAATCATGGTCGCATGCCCGATCCCATTCGCAATGGAAGCCCTGATCCTGGTCGCTACACACGGCGGCCCGACGATGTTTGCGCGCATCGGCATCATCATCTGGATATGTTGCAGGGCACAAATACTATTCGATGGCAGAACGGTAGTTGCCTGCCTGCTCGATTGGGCAAATGCTGCCCTCAAGAACAAAATTTTCACGGGAGAGAAGCATGCCCGGTCTAGACGAAAAGAGAGGCACCCAGGGCCAGCAGAACCTAAAGGCTGGAACGATCTCGTTTGATGGCTCTGGAATCGACTGCTTAGTCCGCAAAATGTCGGGTTACGGCGCAAATCTCGAGGTCGAAAGCCAAATCGGCATTCCCAACTCATTCGACTTGGTTATCGACACAGAGCACAGCAATCATCATTGTCGCGTTGTGTGGCGAAAGG